>JAZKZM010000217.1:0-8756 GCA_045612685.1 Elusimicrobiaceae bacterium | reverse complement strand
TCCATTGAGTGCCGCGTAACTGACGTGATAAAGCTCGGCTCACACGATATGTTCCTTGCTGATATCTTGGCGGTAAACGTTGAAAAATCCCTTTTAGAGGGAGAAAAGCTTTGCATAAACCGCGCACACCTTTGCGCGTTTGCACACGGCGAGTACTATAAGCTCGGCGAAAGAATCGGTAAATTCGGCTTTTCGGTAAAGAAGAAAAAGCCGCCGCAAAACAAATACTAACACAGAACATATACTAGCAAAGATTTTTGAGCAAATTTTAATTAGCTTTTTTCTTGTTAGAAAAAAGCGTTTCTTTCAAACGAGGTATACCAAGAGGGGGCGGCAGTCCCGTGTATCCGAAATTTCTAAAAAATAGCCCAAAAGCCGCCACAAAACACATACTAGCAAGGATTTTTTAGGCACAATAACATTGTGCCGCCCTATTTTTTATTTTCTTTAAGGCGAGGTATAGTAGGGAACCGCGCCCGAAGGGCGCTGCTATCCGAAGCCGTAAAAAAATAAAAAAGAGGAAAAAAGCTGAAGCTAGCGGGCGGCAGTGCGGAAGAAATTCCCTCTATTATTATTTCCGGCGAGTGTAGGTTTACCCATCATTTTATCAGCGACAACAACAATATCTTTTTGGCCGGAAACATAAGTTTTTGTTTCTTCGCTAAAGATATCGCCGCTTTGTAAAACGCCGAGTTTGCCGTGTGAGTTTATTTGAACTTCAACTTTTAAATTACCTTGATAACCTTCTATCAATAAATCTTTATTATCCATAGAAAATTCCAAAGGAAATTCAGGGTTGATTATTCTTTTGATTGCGACAGGAACATCTGCTTCGTTCTTAACAACGATAGAGCAAGAAACATTGTTTGCCTGAGCAGATTTTAAAAGACGGGGCGCGACTTCAACTTTACCGGCTAAATTAAAACCTTCGTTAACCGGCTCTTTGCTTAAAGTCCAAGTGCCCCAAGCGGCAACTATTAAAGTAAAGATAATAAGAAAAATTCTCATATAAAACCTATTTCTTATATTCTAAGAAACCCCAAGTTAAAGAGGCACTAATCCAACCTTTAAGGCCTTCGCCATCGGTAACTTGAAGCCAAGAACCTTGTTTCTTTAAGAATTTAAGAGGATAGCCCTTTTCCACAACCCAAACAACATCAGCAGAACCGCTGGGGCTTTGGCGGATGTTTGCATCAACTTTAACGCTAAGGGCAGGAGTTTCGCCGAGTAAATCTTTATGAATCCAACCGGTAAAACCTTCAAAATCTTTAACTTCTACCCATTGTTTATCTTTGCTTACAGATAACATTTCAAGGGGAGTATATTTCCAAACTTTAAATTTTACGGCGCATTGTGTGCTTGCACATTTGCGGACATTGCCTTCTTTTACATTAACGCTGGCATATTTTGCCGCGGCAAAAGAGTTTACTGCTAAAAACATTGCGATAAAGGCAAAAACAACTTTATTCATATTTTTCATAATTAAACACTCCTTTAATTACATCCTAAAAAAAGTATAGCATATTTGCAAGGGTTTAAACAATGGCTTGTAAAATGTTATCATATAGTAAAGGAGAGATTTTATGGAACAAAAAATTGTTGAACTTTTACAAAAAGTGCGCCCGATGCTCCAAGCCGACGGCGGAGATGTGGAATTTATATCTTTTGATGAAAAAACGGGTGTTGTTAAAGTCCGCCTGCAAGGCGCTTGCGGTTCTTGCCCGATGGCTACTTTAACTTTGAAAAACGGAATTGAAAGATATTTAAAAGAAGCTTTGCCGCAAATTACCGCTGTAGAAAAAATTTAATATGCCTATTGTAGATTTGCACGCCCATACCACTTTTTCCGACGGGACATCCAGCCCAAGCGAAGTGGTTTACGCTTATAAAAAAGCGGGCGTGCAAATTATGTCTATAACAGACCACGATACCCTTGAAGCCCTGCCACAGGCAAGTGAACTTGCTAAAAAAGCAGGTATTTTGTTTGTGCCCGGTGTGGAAATAAGTTCCTGCGAACACGACCATTTGCATATCTTAGGTTATAATGTTGACCCCGAAAATAAAAAACTAAATGAAGTTCTTAAACAAAACAGGGAAAACAGAAATATCCGCGCAAAAAAAATTATCAAACAATTACAAGCGGCCGATGTTGCTATTACCGAAGAAGATGTTTTTAAACTTGTTAAAAATGTTGCTTCAAGGGCGCATATCGCCGATGCTATAAGAAATAAAAAAATAACTTCTTCAAGACAGGAAGCCTTTAGAAAATTTTTAATTCCAGGCAAGCCTGGATATGTGCCAAATGAAGGTTTTAAAGTTTGCGAAATTATTTCTTTAATAAAACAGGCAGGCGGCAAAGCCTTTATGGCGCATCTTGGTATAGTGCAGGAATTTTGGAATTTCCCCGCGTGGGTTTCTAGCGGACTAGACGGAATAGAAGTTTATTATCCAAGCCATAAACAAGCAATGAGAGATACCCTTTTATCCCTTACTAAAAAATACAATTTGCTAATTAGCGCAGGTAGCGACCATCACGGCCAAAAAAGCGGAAGAGATAATGCCCCCGGCCTGGAAGTTCCGCAAGAAGTTTTTGATTCTATTAAACAAAATTTATGCAAATAATAGCACACCGCGGCGCAAGTGCCTTTTTTAAAGAAAATACTTTAAAAGCCTTTAAAGCAGCCTATGCTATGGGCGTAAATGCTTTTGAAACGGATATACAAGTTTCAAAAGACGGATTTTTAATTTTAAACCACGATTATTTAATTAACCAAAAACCCGTTAAAGATTATACCTTGGAAGAATTAAAACAATTTGATATCTGCACTTTAGAAGAACTTTTACAAATTTTAGACAAAAGAAGTTTTTTAAATATTGAAATAAAAAACGACGATAATATTTATCCCGGTATTGAAGAAAAACTTGCCGCCTGCCTTGAAAAATACGGGCAGGAAAATAACCAAAATATTTTGATATCTTCTTTTTATTTGCACTCTTTATATAAAATTAAAAATCTTCTACCTAAATTAAAAATAGGCCGCCTTGCCGAAGTGTTTGATAAAGAAGAAATTGAACTTTTAAAACCTTATAGCCTAAATATGAGTTATAAAAAAATAAATAAAAATATTATTGATTTTTGCCACGAAAGGAATATCAAAGTTTTTATTTATACCGTAAATGATTTGGCACTTTTTGAACAATTAAAAAAAGACGGGGTTAATGCTGTTTTTAGCGATAACCCCGTCTTAAATCAAACTAATTTTTTTGCTCTTGGTGCCAGTTTATAAACCGGCAGAAGAGAAAAACTATCTTCTATTGCCGCCTTTGCTGTTTTCAATAGACGGATAATAAGAACCTATAACTTGCGCCCCCGGACCTTGTTGGATTTTCTTTTGTCTTTCTTTTGCATCAAGTTCTTCTTGGTTTGCGTATAAAATGCGGACAATTTCCAAAGGAGCGCCGCGCTCAATAGCAACTTTTAAAGCGTTTTCGCCTTTTTTATTCTTTTGAGCCACACTTGCACCGATATTTAACATTAAAGTATAAACTTCGGGATTATCATTATAGCGTGCCATATGAACGATAGGCGGTTCACCTGCTAAATTAGCTTGGGTAGGTTTAAAACCTTTTAAAACCATATCTGAAAGAACTTCCGGCGTGGCGGTTTTTAATTGTTGGAAGAATTTTGTAATCTTTGGATCTTCTTGCGGAACTTCGGGCTCCGGTTTCTTTTCTTCCCCTATGCCGGTAAGTTCGGTAAAAGCATCTTTGCTTTTGTTAACCATATCAGTTAAACTGCCGGAAAGTTCTTGGCCTTTTTGGTTCATATCTTCACCAAGAAAGCCGCTTGTGCTTAAAAGTAAGAAAGCAATAACGGCAAGCACAATAAAAACTATCAAAGTAACTATTGTTTTTCTCATAATTTAATCCTCACTATAACTAACATCTTCTGATGAACTGCTTTCGCCATAATATTTGGCGGCATTATATTTTTTGGGTTTGACCCAAAGTCTTTTTGTTTCTTTATATTCTCTGGCGGTGCGATGATCCTGCCAAACTTGATTATGCTGGTCATAACTATAAACACCTTTGTTGGGTTGAACTTTGAAGATATAGTTTGACTCTATCAAGGGAGGCTCGCCCCTTCTTTCAGCTTGAGCTGCGGCAGCTACGGCGGCGGCTCTATCATCTGCAGTTTGCAAATTGTTTGGCATTGCGGCCATTTGCTCTCTGGTGGGAACAGGCTCTTTTTCCAATTCCTCATAATGTTCGGCGAAGGTTTTGCTTTCACTGCGCGAAGGCGAAGCGGCTTCACCTTTAGAGGTGGTATAACCGCCTAAACATCCGCTGAAAAAAACTAAAGATAAAATTAGTATTAGGGTTTGTTTCATTTTATTTTCCTCTCTGCTGATAATACAATATTTTCAAGCAAACTTGCTAGTGTTAAAGGCCCTACACCGCCCGGAACAGGCGAAATAGAGTTTGTTTTGCTAATTGCTTCAAAATCGCAATCGCCGCAAAGTTTGCCGTTATCATCCAAATTTGTCCCCACATCTATTACAATAGCATTTTTTGCAACCATATCGGCTTTAATAAAACGGGCATTGCCGGTGGCGCTGATAATAATTTCTTGGTTTAATAAAATTTCTTTTAAATCTTTTGTTTTAGTATGGCATAAAGTTATTGTAGCATTTGCGCAAGTGAGCATCTTGGCAAGAGGACCGCCAACGGTGTTGCTTCTGCCGATAACTGCCACCTTTTTGCCTTCTAAATTAATTTTATGATATTCCAAAAGACGCATTACCGCTAAAGGACAACAGGGAATAAAAGTATCTAAATTTTTTACCTGTTGCCAAGTTTTGCACATAAATAAACGGCCCATAGAAACTAAAGACGCGCCGTCAATATCCTGCGTGGCATTTATTAAGGGTGCAATATCTAAATCGTTTAAAGCGGGCGGCAAAGGACGCGGTATTAGCATTGCATCAATACTTTCATCCCCGTAAACTTTGCCAAGAAGCATTAAAAAATCTTTTGGAGTTGTGTTTTCATCTAACTCAACAATATCTGCACGCATACCCAAAGCACGCGCGGCTTTAACTTCTTTTGTCAAATAAAGATAACCCGCATAATCGCCCTGCCAACTTATACCGACGAGGCGCGGCGGTCTGTTTAGTGCTTGGGTAATATTTTGCACTCTTTGTTTTAAGCCTTCTTTTATTTGAGCGGCTAAAGTTTTGCCTTCAAGAATAACCATAATAGCATTTTATAAAATTTTTACAATATTTACATTTTTGATAAAATATTTTTATGGAAACATATTTGATTGCAGGGCTTGGAAACCCCGGGATACAATACGATTTAACACGCCATAATGCCGGTTTTATGGCGCTTGATATCTTGGCAGAACACTTGCAGGCCTCTTGGCAAAATTGGCAAGGCGCAAAAGCAGAGTATGCAAAAACTTCTTGGCAAGATAAAAATATTTTTTTAATGAAGCCGCTTACTTATATGAATCTTTCCGGCACGGCAATAAGCAGCCTTGCAAATTTCTATAAAATTAAACCGCAAAATATTATTATTATTTTTGACGAAATGAGCTTGCCGCTTGGCACTATTCGTTTAAAATTAAATGGCTCTGCCGGCGGACATAACGGTATGCAAAATATTATTGACCAAATGGGAACACAAAATATTGTGCGCCTTAGAATAGGTATCGGGCCAAAACCTGCTTTTTTTGAAGGTAAAGATTTTGTGCTTTCAAAATTTAAAAAAGAAGAAATTGCCCTTCTAAAACAAGCCTTAGAAAAAACTTTAAGTGCGCTTGAAAAATATTTTACTGCAGGTAGCGGGCCCGCTATGACTATTGCTAACGCAAAATAAAAAACCCCTTGAATATTTTAGATTTAAGCATTATACTTTAACTAAATTGTTCTGGAGGTTTTTTTATGAAAAAAATATTTTTTATTATTTTACCTTCTTTATTTTTGCTCCTTGGGGCAGGAATTAACAAAGATATCAGCAAAGAAAATCAAAAAATACTAAAAGATTTAAAAACGGAACTTGAAAAAACTAAAGAAGATTCTAAAGATAAAAATAATACCAAAGAAGAAAATTATTCTGCGGCAAAAGATATATCTTTGGAAGATATGATAGTTTTGCAAGATGGGAAAGATATAAAAGTGGAGCAAAAAACTTTTAAATTAAAATTACCGAAAAGCGAATTCCGCCTTCTATATGGTCTAATGTATGGGGAGAAATCTATTGCTACTACCCACGATAAAAATGTTGTTTGGAGATGGGAAAATATTTCCAGTAAATATTTTTATAAAGTTTCTATGAGATTAGACGACGAACAAAATTGCCTTTTTATAACTTTAACGCCTACTCAAACTTGGCCGGAAGAAAAACCTATTACGGCAACAACCCAAAAAGAACAAGCAGATTGGCATGTAAGTTATGCAATGTTTAACCTTAGAAAAAAAGGAACTACTATCTTCTTTGACGGGCAATCTTTCGGCGTAAGCAACAATGAGTTTCACAGACCTATTTTGTATATTGAATAAAGGACCCAGATAAAATTTGGGACTTTTTACTCTTGCAGTTTTTAAATACTTATACTATACTTTTTATAGAAGTTATTTAAGGAGAATAGTTTATGAAAAAGAAATTACTTTATGTTTTGCCGGCCATATTTTTGGCTTTTTTTACAGCATCCGCTTTTGCACAAAATAAAGACACTATAAAACAAGATACAAGTTTAAGTTTTAATAACTTGCAGCAGCAAACACAGGAACTTAAAGAAAAATTAAACCAACAAAAAACAGAAGCGGAAAATACCTCTATGGAAAATGCTGAAGAAGAAAATTTAGTTTTCCCCATTTATAAATACGATTTGGGCCAAACTATCAATTTAAAAGATTTTATAAAGCAAGGAGAAGCGAAATCCGTTTATCTTATAATCAGATTGCGCCCGGGCAAAACTTATACACTATTTGACCCCAAAACTAAAAAACCTATAGAAGAAAAAACTAGTAAATATGTTTGGAATAATTTTACAAGTAAATATAATTTCAGTTTTTCTTTTGCACTTGCTACGGGGACAAATCCTTATATCGCTATTTTGCTTGAACCTATAAAAACAAAAGAGCCGACTATCCCTGCCAAAATTTATTTTTATTCTGTGGAAAACCAGGATAAAACAATTGATTTACATTTGTTTGCCGAGTCTATTGACGGCAAAAGTGCTGCCAATGCAACAATCTTAGGCGAAAAATAAATTTTATTCAAACTAAATAATTTGTAAAAAAGGCCCAGATATAAACTGGGCCTTTTGACCCTTGCACAGTTAAAATATAAGTTATAAACTTTAAGTAGGTAGTAAATAGGAGAAAGTTTTATGAAAAATATAAAAATCGCCACATTGGCTTTACTTAGTTTAGCTGTTTTTGCTATGCCGATTTTAGCACAAAATGCAGATACAACCCAACTATTTAAACAAATGAAACCAATAGATGCGGAACAATTAAAAAAGGATTCTGATAAATTCAAACAGAAAATGGAAACTTATAAAAACTCTTTGGAATCTATGCAAAAGAATACAAAAGGGCTTACAAAAGAACAAATAATTCAAGCAAGAGAAATGGCTGCAGCATCTGCGTATGAGGCTATTTTGGAAACTAAAAAAATAGATTTTGGGCAAAGAGTTAGTTTAGATAAATTAGTTCCGCCTTCCTCAGAAGAAATTAAAAATGCTATATATGCCTTGCACCTTAGCGCTGATAATTACACCTTAGTTGATTTAAAAACCGGCAAGGAAATACCCGAAGGCAAAATGACTTTTATGTATAATGATTTCCAAGGTAAATATGAATATAAAATTGAATTTATTTTACTTAAATCAATATTGATTATTCAAGTTTTCCCACAATTATCAAAGGAAAAGGAAGAATTGCTGCCTTATAATTATATTGCATTTAACAAAACAGAAAACAGCATTACCTTTGAAGCTATGGCTGAAATGATTGGCACTTCTTCAGGACATCACGGCTTTAGCAAAGTCTTATTAAAAAAAGTTAAATAAGAAATATTTTGACAATATAAAGCCCCGTTTCTTAAGAAAAAAAGAAGCGGGGTTTTATATATAAATAAGATTTATTTGATTTATTCATAAGTCCAAAAAATAACATTATAATTTGTTGAAGGGCTGCCGCTTTCAGCCCCGGTTTCTTGTTTACAAATCTCATTTCTATAATCGCTTAAATCGGTAGTCCGGCCCACTGTGCAAACTTTTTTACCCGGAGAATATTTTGCTTGAGCATAATAATGATCCAAATTCATACCTATTGCTGTGTTTGAACAAATTACATGATAATTAGTAGTTTGACAGTAGCCCCAATCATACTCTATACGATTAATACTTTGGGTGTGATCCATAACATCAGATTGTAAACCGTTTGGCATAGTAATATCTAAATTATTAAAATTATCGGAATAATCATCGTGAGCAAGGTAGTAAGCTTCTTGTGCTTTTTCAATACTATTTACCATTAATTTTAAATTAGAAAAATGGCTTTTGGCTACTGCTCTTTGATATTGCGGCAAAGCAATAGCCGCCAATATTCCGATAATTAAAACAACTACTAACACTTCTATTAGCGTAAATGCGCGGTTTTTCATTCTTTTTTACCTCTTTTTGATTAAACTTAACAAAAGTAGTTTATCAAAAAAAAAAAATAAGCAAGTCTTTTAGCGAT
>JAZKZM010000216.1:0-4089 GCA_045612685.1 Elusimicrobiaceae bacterium | reverse complement strand
TTTTTTATTTTTCATAATTTTTCCCTTTTATCTTTTGCCCATAGCGCGCTCTAAATTGGCTATGGCTAAATTATAATCAAATACTGCGCTGATATAAGAAAGTTTGGCATTACTTAAAGTTATTTCAGCATCTTTAACTTCAATATAATTACCAACACCTACTTTATAGCGCCCGACGGCTAAATCATAATTTTCCTGTGCTTGTTTGCGCGAAAGTTCTGCCAGCGGTATTCTTGATTTTGCTTCTTCAAAATTAAAGTAGCAAGTTTTTACATCAAGCAAAATTGATTGTTCTTTTGCCGTTAAATTAGAATAGGCAATTTGCATATTGTTTTTGGATTCTTTAACTTGATTATAAGTGCTAAGCCCGCTAAATATAGGCACGCTGATACCTGCGCCCACGCTCCAGCGGTCGTAAAGGGGGAAGTCCTGCCCGCTCCAACCATAAGAGCCGTTGGCTGTGAGAGAAGGAGCATAACCTGTTTTAGCAAGACTTACATTTCTTTTTGCATTTTCAAGTTTTAATTGGGTTGAAAGTAAATCCGGTCTGTTATTTTGGGCTTCTTTTAAGGCCTCATCAATAGTTATATTATATTCCGGAATAGTATTTTTTTGAACTAAGGTAAAAGAAGGGTTTTCGTCATAAACGCCCATAATATTTGTTAAATTATAATAGGCGGTTTTGACAGAATTTTCACCTTTAATCAAATTTAATTTTGCATTATTAAGGTTGACTTCAGCCGTAGTTACATCAATTTTCGGGCGTGTGCCGACGGAATAAGACGCTTTTGCTCTTTTTAATTGTTCTTCATATTGTTCCACGGACTGAGCGTAAACATTGCGGCTTTCTTCGGCGTTTAAAACGCCGTAATAGGCCTGTTTTAATTGGTAAATAATTTCATTAATAGTGTTTTGCTCATCACTTTGGGAAGAATATAAATTATTCTTTTGTATTTTGTTTGATAAGCCCGTTTTACCGAAATCATAAATCAGTTGGCTTGCCGAAACGGAAGAAGAATACCCGTCTTGCGCCTTGCCCCAGCCGTTAGCACCTTCTTGATTGGAACGCGAGTAAGAAGCATTGCCGTTAACCTGCGGAAAATAATTAGAGCGTGTTTGCGCAAGTTTATTTTGCTGAACTTGCGTGTTTAAAGAGGCCGCTTTCAGCGTCGGGTTATTTCTTAAAGTCAAATTAATACAATCTTCAAGCGAAAGCTTGGCCCCTGTCTGTATTTCCTGTGCCTTAATGGGTAAACAAATTAAGGCTAAAATAATAAATAATGTAAATTTTTTCATACTTATATTTTACCAATTACTTTGATTTTGTGTAGGGGTTTTTTATGTGTTAAAAAATAGAAAAAAGACTTCAGACGGGAAAAAATAAAAAATGCAATAAAATATCAAAGTTTTGCGTTTAGAAGTTATTTTGTTTTTTTGCTTATTTTTTATTTGTTTTTTGTCGGTTTAAATCCCACAGTTTTGCATATTTTACAAATTTATACCAAGTGCTGAAAAGCGAATATAGAAAACCTTGAAAGCCATCTAAAATACCAAGTTTTAAGAAGTATATTTTTAAAAATTCTAAAGGAGCTCGCACTAGTGAAAAGAAATGAAATTTTTTATTTTTTTGCTGCATAGTTAAAGCTGCTAAAGAAGTATAACTGTTGAATTTATTAAAATATTGTTCAATACTGATAAAGGTATTATGCTTAAAGGTATTTTTTAAAGTTTCTCTTTTGCCTTCAACAATAAGTTCTTCGTGCACCAGTCCACCGATATATTTTGCTTTTTTTGTTCTGACAAGGCGCAGTCTTGCTTCAGAGGAAATACCGCTATGCCTCATTTCGCGGCCAAGAAAAATATTATTTCTAATTAAAAAATAGCCGTCAATATCAGTTGTTTTATTTAAAGTTTTTTTGATTTCTTGGGCTAAAGCAGGGGTTAAATATTCATCTGCATCTAAATTTAAGGCCCAAGGTAAAGAGCATTTACTTAAAGAAAAGTTTTTTTGTTCCGTAAAGGAAACAAAATCTTTGTGGAAAATTTTTGCCCCGTATTTTTTGGCAATTTCTAAAGTATTATCCGTTGAGCCGCTGTCAACGATAATAATTTCGCCCGCGATATCTTTTACGCTGGCAAGGCATTTATCTAAATTTGCGCCTTCTTGTTTAGTGATTAAAAAAACCGATAAATTATTTTCCATATTTTTTATTTTAACAAAATTTGCTATAGTATTCAAAAGGGAGGATATATATGAAGAAAGGATATCTTATTTTAGCAGTTTTATTTTTAGGGGCTTGTGCTTCTACCGGCCCTAAAAGTGCCAATGATTATTTGGCCGAAAGTGATATGTATTACAGAAAAGGCAATATGAAAGCCGCCTGGGATAGCGCCCAGCAGGCTTTAAAAGCAGACCCCAATGCCGTTAGTGCTTATGGCACAATGGGAGCTGTTCTATACGAACAAGGTCAATATGATGAAGCAATAAAATATTTTGATTTGCTTTATAAATCCGGCGATAAAAGAAGCGAAATCGTTTCTGCTTTAGCTGCTGCTTACGCCGCTAAAGGCGATTATAATAAGGCCTTAACTTATACTAATGAAGCCCTTAAATCAAACCCTACAAATGTTGCCGCACTTACAACTTTAGGCGGTATTTATTATGCTAAAAAAGAATTTCAAAAAGCCGTTGATACTTATACCAAGGCTTTAAAAATTGTTCCTTCAGCTGCGGTTTACAGCCAACGCGGTGCTGCTTATGCCGAGCTTGGCAGAGAAGACCTTGCTATGAAAGATTATAAAGCAGCAGGTATTAATATTGTTCTTGGTAAAGAAGAATAATTAAATAAAACTTATTTGAACTTCACGCCCTTGATTTGTTTTGTGTGTGTATAAAGCATAGCGCAAAGCATCAAGGGCGTGATCGTTGTATTTGATAGGTTCTTCAGTAAGTTGTCCGTTTAGAGTGGTTTTCCAAGAATAACTTTGTATTTCTTTTGTTAAGTTTGGCGATTCTTTTATAATATTTAAAGTGCAACTTTTAACAAACATTATTCCGTCTAAAACATTTTTTAAGGCGGGTTTTATATTAAAACCGGCGGTGGAAATTTCGGCAATTCTATCGGGCTCGGCACTATCTGCGTAAATTGTTTGGGCGCGGTCTTTTTCTTGAATAAAAGTTTTTAATTCTTCTATAAGTAAAGTATTTGTTAAATGCGTTTTATAAAGTTTTTCCTCAATAAAATAAATTTTATCTTTTACAAAAATTTTAACAAGAGCAGTCGGGTTATTAAAACCAAAATCAAGACCCCAAAAAACTTCGTCGTAAGAAGTTGGCTCTTGCTGGGCCATTTGCCAATTTGTGTAAATTAAAGTTTCGCTTGCGCCCCACTCACGTAGAGCAAAAATTTTATAGGCCTGCTGATTATAGTTTTTTAAAGAAAGCAAAGTTTCTATATAATCTTTAGACAAAAATTTATTATCTTTATAAGTGCTTTTTATAAGGCAAACATCTTTTTGATTAAGAAGATATTTTGCTATCCAGCAGTTTATATCCGTCGGGTTAAGGGTTAAAAATATTTGATTTTTTAAACCTTGCGGCGTGGGGGCGCTAAGGCGCGTTAAAAGAACCAAATAATCTTGATAAGTAAAATCGGTTGCTTCTTCAAGCCATAGATAATTAAACTCTGTTGATTTAATTTTTTCCGGGTCATCAAGAGAAAAAAACTGCAAGCGGCTTTTATTTAACTGATAATAATTTTCCGTCTTATTAAAGGCCGAAGTTTGATAAAGACCATATTGTTTAATCAAATCTAAAACAAGGCGTCTTGCCGTCATTTTTAAAGCAGGCATAGTTTTGCGCGCAATACCGATATTTATCCCTGCATAATTAAGCGCTTTCATAATTAAAAGTTGCGCAAGAGCATAACTTTTGCCGCTTCTTGCTCCGCCGATATTTAGAACAATTTTACTTTTTGCTTTTATTGTTTGGCTAAAAACTTTGCTTACTTTTATTTTTAGTAAATTAGGCATTTTTATCCTCGGAGGGGGAAGCTTCTTCAAAATAAATTATTTTTGTCGGAGCGGAAT
>JAZKZM010000215.1:0-2054 GCA_045612685.1 Elusimicrobiaceae bacterium | reverse complement strand
AATATAATTTTAAATTAAAAAAATTCCCCTCTGTTAAAGCAGAAGTTGTTAAATGGCCGATGAATACTATTCGTTTAACCGGCACAAAAGAAAAAGTTGCTTTGGCAGGTGCTTATATTTTAAATAAATGGCGGAGTTATACAGATAAAGAAGTGGGTTTAATTTGTAAAACAGGCAAAACCCAACATAGCACAATTACGCCTATTGCCCGCAGACAAAATAAAAATTTTGTGCTTGATTTAATTTTAAGAAACAATAAAGACGCTATTTTCCATACCCACGAAGAACGCAGAAATATCAAAAGGGAAAATATCGGCCTTATTGAAGCGCTAGGCCTTGCCGTTTTGCCAGGTCGCCTTGAAAAAGAATTTGCCCTAATTACCCAAATTTTACAAAAGAAAGATGTAGAAAAATTGCAAGATTTATCTTCTAGCGCGCAGCATTATAAATGGGTTAAAAGTTTTACTCACAAATATCCAAACTATCACAAAAACCCAGAAGAAATTTTGCTTAAAGAAACAGCCCTAACTTTTGAAAGTATGCTTAAAGACTGCGCTATTTTCAAAGATACTCCGCAAGGCAAAGCGGCCTTTAAGCGCTTTATCAAGACCCTCTAAATATGATAAAATATACTTAATAAGGCAAAAAAGTCCTTTAAACATAAAGGGCTTTTTTTTTGAGGATAAAGGAAATTATGATTAGAAAAGATGTAAGAAATATTGCAATTATCGCACACGTTGACCACGGCAAGACAACGATTGTGGATTCTATGTTAAAACTAGCCGGACAATTTAAAGTTAAACAAGATGAAGCACAGGAAACCGTTTTGGACTCTAACCCCCTTGAAAGAGAACGCGGTATTACTATTCTTGCAAAATGCACTTCAGTTAATTATAAAGACCACACTATTAATATTGTTGATACTCCGGGACACGCAGATTTCGGCAGTGAAGTAGAACGCGTTTTAAAAATGGTTGATGGCGCTGTTTTGATGGTTGACGCCGTTGAAGGCCCTATGCCGCAAACAAGATTTGTTTTAAGAAAAGCACTTGCCTTAGGGCTTCGCCCGATAGTAGTTATAAATAAAATGGATAGAGATAATGTGCGCCCTTCTGCCGTTGTTGATGAAGTTTTTGAACTCTTTATGGAACTTGGCGCAAATGATAAACAACTTGATTTCCCTATTTTATATGCTTCCGGCCGCGAAGGTTGGGCCAGCAAAAAGTTAGAAGAAAAAGGCAAAGATATTGCACCCTTATTTGACGCTATTATTGAACATGTGCCTGCCCCCTTGGCTGATGAAACAAAACCTTTGCAACTGCAAATAACAATGCTTGATTATAATAATTTCCTCGGGCAAATCGGTATTGGCAGAATTTTAAACGGCTCTATTAAAAAAGGCCAAAATGTTTTGATGATGAAGGCCGGTAATATCCAAAAGCCCGCAAAAGCAGTTAAAATTGAAAAGTTTTTAGGCCTTGGTAAAACAGAAGTGGAAGAAGCCAAAGCCGGCGATATTGTTGCAATCAGCGGACTTGAAGGCGTTGATGTCGGCGATACTATTTGCCAAACAGATGCACCAATGGCACTTGAAGCCCTTAATATTGACGAGCCGACAATTTCAATGGACTTTTTTGTAAACGATTCCCCCTTTGCCGGCAGAGAAGGCAAATTTTTAACAAGCCGCCACTTGCGCGCGCGTCTTGAAAAAGAAGCCCAAACAAATGTCGGTCTTAAAATGGAAATACTTGAAGGCGAAGGAAGATTTAAAGTTTCCGGCCGCGGTGAGTTGCACTTAACAATTTTAATTGAAAGTATGCGCCGCGAAGGTTTTGAACTTGCCGTATCTTCGCCGGAAGTTATTTATAAAGAAGAAAACGGAAAGATTTTAGAACCTATGGAATATCTTATTTTGGATATTTCATCCGATATGCAAGGCGCTGTTTTTGAGCTCGTCGGTAAACGCGGCGCAAAACTTGAAAATATGATAAGCGTAGGCGAAGTCCGCGTGCGGCTTGGGTACGATACTCCTTCGCGGGCTTTGTCTGGTCTTA
>JAZKZM010000214.1:0-5756 GCA_045612685.1 Elusimicrobiaceae bacterium | reverse complement strand
GAAATTTAGAAAAATTTTCTTGAATAAAGCCGATATCGGCGGCAGATTTTCTGCTTTATCTTTCTTTGGTATGATACCGGCTGCTTTAAGCGGTATTGATATTGAACCGATTTTAAAAAGCGCAAAAGCTTTTGGCGATAGTTTTAAAAATCATACAACAAGAGCTCCGCTTGAACTTGGCGCTTTAATGGGCGAAGGCTTTTTAAGTAAAAAAGATAAACTTACCCTTTTAATGCCGAGTGAAATAGATACTTTTGGTTTATGGGTGGAGCAACTTGTAGCAGAATCAACCGGCAAAGAAAATTGCGGTGTTGTGCCGGTGGTAGGCGAAGGTTTACACAAAGATTTTGATTATCAGGAAGATAGAATTTTCGTGCATATTAATTATCAATCTGAAGATAACTCAAATATTACAGATATTATACCTGCTTTAGAAACCAAACACCCTGTTGCCCAAGTTGAAATGAAAGACTTAAATTGTATCGGCGAGCAATTTTTACTTTGGGAAATTGCAACCGCTGCTTGCGGTGTAATTATGAAGATTAATCCTTTTGATCAACCAAATGTTCAGGCGGCTAAAACTTTAGCCAAAGGTATTTTGGAAGAATTATCTAAAGGAAATAAAGACCCTCAAGCAGAAGCAGAGCTTTTGCTTAGCGAAGATTTAACAGGCAAAATAACTTTAGAAAATCTTGGTAAAGATGTTTTAAGTCTTGTTAAACCAAATGATTATATTGCCTTGCTTGCTTACTTAAACGAAACCGAAGAAATTGACGCTACTTTAAAAGATATGAGAGAAAAACTTTTAAATAATAGCAAAGCAGCAGTTTTATTTGGTTATGGGCCCAGATATTTACACTCAACGGGCCAACTTCATAAAGGCGACGGTGGAAACGGCATTTTCGTAATTTTAAGCGCAGAGCCCGAGCAGGAAGTTTCTATCCCAAAACAACCTTATAGTTTCGGCGATTTGGTAAGCGCGCAAGCCTTAGCAGATTTCAAAGCCCTTGCCCAAAAAGGCAGGAGAGTTATAAAAATACATTTGAAAAAACCTGTATTAGAATCTCTTAAAAAGTTGAACGAATTATTCTAAAAAGGTTTTATTGGAGAAATAAAATGACTACTAAAACTAAAACAAAAAAGACTCTTAAAGATACCCTTAGAAAAGTGGTATCTTCATCAAGAAGAACAGCAGTAAGCAAAGCAAAAACAACAAAAACAATAAATACTGCTTCTTCCCAAAAAGCAATACCTTTGGCAAAAGATCTTTATATAGATTATCCTGCTAATAATGAAAAAGTTTATTGCGGACATTATTGCTTTAGACTCGGCAGCCCGAGCAATATTTCCTGGCTTAAAATTTCCATTAACGGCGGCGCTTGGCAAGATTGCAGATTTACAAACGGATACTGGTGGTTTGATTGGTGGAACTTTACTACCGGTAATTTTTACGCCGAAGCATACGGTTGTGTAAACGGCAAAGAAGTTAAAACGGCAAAACGTAAATTCAAAGTTATTATCTAAATGAAAAAAGTTTACTTGCAAACCTTTGGCTGTCAAATGAACGAAGCCGACTCACAAGAAATGATGCTGACTTTGGCAGCTAAAGGTTGCACGCAAACACAAAAGTTGGAAGAGGCCGATATCGTGCTTGTTAACACTTGCACTATCCGCGAACACGCAGAACATAAAGCATTATCTTATCTTGGGCGCCTTGCTAAGTGGAAAAGCGCAAAATCAGGCAGAAAAATAATTTTTAGCGGTTGCGCGGCCCAGCGCCTTGGCCAAAAAGTAAAAAAGAAATTTCCTCATACCGATATTGTAAACGGCGCAAAAAATATTGATAATTTTGCCGGCGTTATTGAAAGCGAAAATCTTTTGGACTCTCAAGAAGCTGCTGCGCCGCGCCAAAATAAAAGCCCGATTGCTCTAGTCAATATTATGCGCGGTTGCAGTTGCAAATGCTCTTATTGCATTGTGCCTTATGTGCGCGGGGAAGCCTACTCCTTAGACCCCAAAAATATTCTTAAGCAAGTTGAAGCCGCGCTTGAGGCCGGCGCAAAGGAAATTGTTTTGCTCGGTCAAACGGTTAATGCTTATAATTATAAAGGGTTTAGTTTTTCACAACTACTTAGGGAAGTTTGCTCTTTTGATAAATTGCTGCGCCTTCGCTATTTAAGCCCGCATCCAATGTTTATTAATGAAGAATTTTTACAAACTCTTAAAGATTGCCCTAAAATTGCGCGCCATATACATTTGCCGATTCAAAGCGGCTCAACAAGAATTTTAGCTGATATGAAGCGCAATTATACGCGCGAAGAACTTTTAGCCAAACTGAAAGCGTTAAAAGAAATTGGTATAGAAATAAGCACAGATATTATCGTCGGTTATCCAAAAGAAACGGATGAAGATTTTAATGATACTTTGACTTTGTGCCAAGAGGCAAAATTTAGCGCGGCTTATTGCTTTAAATTTTCACCTAGAAAAGGCACACCGGCCGCACTTTTGCCCGAACTTCCGCAAGAAATACTGGAAAAACGTCTTGATATTTTGTTAAATGAAATTAAGCACTCAAGTAAAGCTGCCTATGCGCGTCAGGCAGGCAGCAAACAGCAAGTGCTTTTTGAAACGCCGACAAACGGGCGCACCTCAAATAATTTTTGGGTTAGAACTAAGGAAAAATACCCCGTTGGCGCTGTAGTAGATTTGCAAATTAAGGAAAGTAAAGATACAATTTTACTTGCATAAAGAGGTATAGTTATGAGCGAAAAATTTATTGAAAGAAGAAGACACCCCAGAGTGCCTGTTATCAGCAATATCGTTGAACCAATTGACCTTGCCTTCAGCGATGAAACCGGCGCCCAGCACGAAGCAGCGGCGGTTTTGGCTGATTTATCAGCCTCGGGCATGAGGATAGTTTCCTTTTTAAAAGCGCCTGTTTCGGCAAATATGAAGATTAAAATGGAGCTCCCGTTTGTGGGTAAGTTTGAAGTTGAAGCAAAAACTGCCTGGGTTCGCCAAAAAGGGCCTGTTTATACTATCGGTATAGAATTTATTAAAATAAGTTCTGCCGTGGTGCAAAAAATTACGGCTCTTGCAAATGATTTTGTTGATTGCAATACAAGAATTTTGCTTAAACTGCCGGAAGTTTGCGTGCCAAATTGCAAGTGCAATGCCATTTGCAATAAGATACAAAAAGATACAACTTTATTTAAGTAGAAAAAATGTTTCCCCGTCCATTTCTTATAGCCGGACCAACGGCAAGCGGCAAAACCGATCTTGCACTTGCTTTGGCTAAAAAACTGGACGGGGAAATTATTTCCGTTGATTCCCGCCAAATCTATAAAGGTCTAAATATCGGCACAGCCTGCCCGCAAGGTATTTGGAAAGATAATAATTTTTATGTTGAAGGAATAAAATATTATCTTGCTGATTTTTTGCCGATTGATAAAAAATTTGATGCCTCTTTATTTTGCAAAGAAGCCGCTAAAATTGAAAAGACTTCAACAAAACCGCTGATTTTTGCCGGCGGAACAGGACTTTATTTTGAAACTTATTTTTGCGGTATGGATAATTTGCCGCCCGCAAGTGAAACTTTAAGAAAACGCTTTGCCTTGCAAACAAAAGCAGAGCTATATGAGGAACTAAAAAAACTTGACCCGGAAAGCACTAAAACTATACCTGAGGGCAATTTGCACCGCGTTATGCGCGCGCTTGAAATAACCCTTTTATCAGGCCAGCCTGCCAGCACTTTAAGAAAACAAAACGGGCCAAAAGAAATTGAGCAAAAGCGCGCCCTTTTCTTTTATATAAACTGGGATAAAGAACTTTTAAATAAACGCATAGTAAAACGCACAAATAAAATTTTTGAGCCGATGATAGAAGAAGCCCGAGCGGCTTTAAAAAATTTTGGCAAAAATGTTTGCGGGCTCAACACACTTGGATATACGCAAGCAATAGAAGTGTTAGAAGACAAACTTACCCACCAAGATGCGCTTGAAAAAATTATTATTTTAACCCGCCAATATGCAAAACGCCAAAGAACATGGTTTAGAAGATATAAAAATATAATCCCGCTTGATATAAAAAAAGAAAGTGATTTTGACACGCAAAAACTCTGCCAAAAAATAATTGAAATTTCAAAAACTATTTAAGTATAGTATATTTAATATCGCCGACTTTATCTTGTATAAAATCTAAAGTGCTTTTATCAAAAGCGGCAAATTTGGCAAGTTGATTGTTATTATTTATCGTGCCTACTGATATGGCCGAAGTTATGGCGGCAAGCTCGCCTTTGGAAGTCATTAAGCCGCTGCCGGAAATACCGTGTTTAATGCCGAAATTCTGCAGAACAAAAGTTTTTGTTTGCGGAAAGTAAAAAGCTTTATTATTACTTCTTAAAACTTTTCTTTCATCTTGAAAGGCCGATAAGACGGAAAATTTGCGTGCAAAAACCGGGCCTTGCTTTCTGTAAGCACCCATAATAAGCAAAGTCGGTGTATTATAACTGCTTAAAGCCCTTTTATAAGTTCTGTAATTTTTAAGACGGTTCATAAATTCCTGTTGGGTTAGGCCTGTTGTAGTTTGTGGGTCTTTATAAACAAATTTAGAAGTGGAAGGCTTAAAATGAATTAAGGCAATATCATAAGTTGCCATATCTTTGTTAATATCTCTATCAGGATGAATAAAAATTTGCGGTGATTTTGGCATGCTTGTTCCTATAATATCCATTTCATAATTTTTGCCTACGATTAAACGTGTTTGAAAATCGCACCCGTTTTTGCAAGTGCTTTCCACACAGTGTGCTGCTGTTATAAACCAACTTTTGCTAAGGCGCACCGCTTGGCATTTTGTAGCTTTAAAAGTTATTTGTTGACCCGGTTTTAATTGTAAAGAAGGGGCAAAATTAATTTCAAAAGTGTTTGAAAAATCGTCGGTAGTGGCATAAGAGTTTATTTCTTCTTCACTAGAAATAAAACCAACATTTTGGCAAAATGCCGCGCTGCAAAAAAGTGTAAAAATAAAAAATAAAAAAACTTTTCTCATAAAGATATGATACAAAAAATCTTATGAAAATAGAAAATTTATTAAATATTGTATTGTTTATAATCTAAAATAGCGGCCGTCGGAATTTTCAATAAGCACTCCGCCTAGAGAAGTGCAGATATTAACACCTCTTTCTTGATAGTCTCCTATACCCGCTATACAAGTTAGATTGCCGGAGTTTTGTCTAATTTCATTATCGTCTCTTTTATTTTGGAAATAATATACTATCTTCATTATATAAGTGTCGTAAGTATATTGGGCTTGTATTGAATCAGCTTCGCTGTCTTCAGCAACAATATATACTTTCCAATCTTTATATCGCCTTTGAGTCGGGTATTCTCCATCGGTAAATTCTATAGGTAATGAAATATCTAAATCTTCAAAGGAACTAGTATATCTTCCGTTAGCGAGATGATAAACTTCTTCTGCCTGACCGATACTGCGGACCAAAGCTTCCATTTGGGCCGCTCTGCTTTTATCAACAGCTTTTTGATATTGCGGAACTGCAATTGCCGCCAAAATACCGATAATTAACACGACTACTAATAATTCAATAAGTGTAAAACCTTTTTTCATTTCATTTCTCCTTTTTGCGTCAGCTTTTGGGCTAGTTTTAATTTTTTAGAAATTTCGGATACGCGGGCCTCCGGCCGCTCTAGGTATACCTCATTTCTAAAAACGTTTTTTCTTTGTAAAAAGAAAATACTAAT
>JAZKZM010000213.1:0-3139 GCA_045612685.1 Elusimicrobiaceae bacterium | reverse complement strand
CAATAAAGTGCAAATGCGGGCGGTGGCGCATTTAGCGGACGAAATAGGAAAATCTGCTATATTGGGTATTTTGAATATAAATAGGCAAAATTTGCGCGCCGGATTTTTCTGCAAGCATGGCAGGGCCTTTGTAAATTTTCATAATACCGCCAACGGTGTTCATTCTGCCTTCGGGGAAAAGCACAATTTTTTTACCTTTTTTAAGTTCGTTTAAAATAGTTTTTAAAGCCATTGGATTTGTATTATCAACGGCCAAATGGTTTACAAATTTTAAGGCTTGGCGCACCCAAAAGCGTTTTGCGATATTGCTATCAACAAGGAACATAACATCTTTTGGCAAATAGGTAGCCAAAATCAAAGGGTCTAAGAAAGAGTTGTTATTTGCGATAATTAAAGTTGCGCCTTTTGCTTTTTTAAAGTTTTCTTTACCTTTAATTTTGATATTATAAAACAAGTTTAAATAGGTATAAACTAAAGAGCGGGCCATTCTTTCTGGGTGGTGCAACCACAAAGCACCGAGTAAAACAATCAATCCAAGTATTACAATACTAATAGAGGTAAAAAGACCAAGGCCAAAGCCCCACAAAACAATTATGCTTGCTAAAGCAAGTATTCCAACAAATATTAAATTTTTACTGCAAAATAAATTCGTTAAGTTTTTCATAAAATAATTTCCTTATTTATATATTTTTCCCTTTAGTTTTTAAAAGCGGGCGCGGGTCTTTATTTAAAGTAAGGCCGTCAATAAAGGCAGTAAAGGCAACATTGAAAATTTTTAATGCTTCTTTTAAATCAAGTTGGCCTTTAATAGCGTCCACATTAAAACCCCTACAAAAACACCAAATCGCATAACTTATATCTTTGGTATTTATCGGTTTTAAAAAACCATTTTTAACGCCATAATCTAATGGGACAACAATATGTTCTATCCACCATTCTTTATTGACTTTGTTTAAAATATCGTTGATAAACATATAATCGCTAAAGTTATTTTTAACTTCATAGGTTTTAATAAGAACATTTGTAGCTACATTTATTAAATATTGATGATAATTATGTTTTTCGTCATAAGGTTGCAAAATGCTTTGACGCATTTCCTGCACGATTCTTTGGGAAATGACTAACAAAACCTCATCAATATTTTTAAAGCGGTTATAAAATACGCGGTTAGTTATGTGAAGTTCTTTTAATACAGATCTGACACTAATACCCGTTGCTCCTTCCTTATAGACCATTTTTCCTACGCAATTTATAATATCTTGCGAAATTTTATCTTGTAATTTTGTTCCTTGGGAATAAGACATAAGGGGTATTCTTCTCCTATTTATTTATGTAGCACAATGTGTGCTATAAGTAAATTATAGCAGTTGTTGAGGCCTATGTCAAAGTTTTGCGGCGGCTTTTTGGCTATTTTAATTTTTTAGAAATTTTGGATACGCGGGGCTGCCGTCCGCTCTAGGTATACCTCATTTCTAAAAGCGTTTTTCTTTTATACAAAAGAAAAACTAATTAAAACTATCTCCAAAATCCTTGCAAAACAACGTGCTCTGTTTTGGTAAAATTGAACCAATTTATTGTAATTGATAATAAACAAGGCCGGTATCTCGTTCTGCAAAGACATTGCCCCCTAAACCTTGGCAAGCTTTTTTGCCTGCTTCAAAATCAGAACCGCATAAAATCATTTGAGTTCCAAGACGAAATTCAATAAACAAATTGCCCGGACTATTAGGCATATCTGAATTATATATGTAGGTATATGCAGCTGTAGTGCCACCGAGGTAAATTCTTACTCTAGTATCATTAGCGCAGTCATAAATGCCGTTTACATCGCTACTATTTTCATTTAAGGTGCATTGAGGGGCTGTTATATCTAGTTTGGTAATATCTTTTGTATATTCATTATTGGCTAAAAAATATAAACGCTCGGCTTCTTGCAAGTCTTTACCAAGCACAAATGCTTGGGAAAGTCTGCTTTTCATAACTGCTACTTGGTATTGCGGAACTGCAATTGTCGCTAAGATACCGATTATTAAGACTACGACAAGTAATTCAATTAAAGTAAATGCTTTTTTATTCATTTTTATTTTCTCCTATTTGTCTCTTATTTTTTTGACTTCACAATTTCCATTTTATTTTTTTTTTTTTGAAAATCAAGTTTTTTGTTAAAAACTTGTTTGCGTCGGCGTGTAGAGTTTTTAGGCTTGTTTCTTTTTGATTCTAAAAGCGTCTATTTGCCTTGCTAATAAACTGATATAATAAAAGTATATTCCGTAAAATTTGATTTGAGTTAAGGAGAAAAATTTTTTATGTTATCCCTACTTAAAACTTTTTTTAATCGTGCTTTCTTTTCTTTATTTTGCACGCAATATCTAGGTGCTTTTAATGATAATTTCTTCCGCAATGCTCTGGCTACTTTTATTACCTATAAAATTATAACAATTACACCTGAAAATAAAGCCGTTATAACTTCTCTGGCGATTGCTTTATTTATGTTGCCTTATTTTCTCTTTTCCGCAATCGCAGGTGAACTTGCCGATAAATTTAGCAAAGATAAACTAATTCAAATAACTAAACTTGCGGAAATTATTATTTCTTTACTAGCCGGTGCCGGCTTTTTAACAAGCAATATCCCTTTACTGCTTGTTGTGCTTTTTTTTATGGGCGCGCAATCAACTTTTTTTGGCCCTGTAAAATATAGTATTTTGCCTGATATTTTGGATAAAAAGCAATTAATTGCCGGTAATGGCCTTATAGAAGCAGGCACTTATATTGCTGTTTTACAGGGTATAATATTCGGCGTGCTTGTTATTGCCGATAGTAAAATAAATATTTTTGGCAAAGTTTTTTATTTAAACGCGCAATTTTTACCGCTTGTTATTTTGATAACCGCTCTTTTGGGCTTTTTGGCAAGTTTATTTATTCCGCGCCAAAAAGCAACTAATCCAAAATTAAGAGTTGATAAGAATTTCCTGCGCAGCACTTGGAATAATATGTCATTTGCCAAGCAAAATCACGATGTGTTTTTGTGTATTTTGGGTATTTCTTTATTTTGGCTGTTGGGAACCTCTTTAATCGGTCAAATGCCGGCTTTGGCTAAAAATATTTTAAATGGAAATGAACATTTGCTTGCCTTTTTATA
>JAZKZM010000212.1:0-1531 GCA_045612685.1 Elusimicrobiaceae bacterium | reverse complement strand
GAAAGAAGCCCCTTATCAGGATTACTTTCCATAGAACCAACCAAAGTATAAGTTGTTTGTTCGCCGTCGGATAAATCTTCAATAACAATAGTTGCGCCGATTCTTGCTTGGGTTTTATCCACATTTAAGTCATCTGTAATGCGGACATTTCTAAGTTTAATTTCCAAATCATTTATTTTGGCTAAAGTTTCTGCCTGTTTTTCCTTGGCGGCAACATATTCTGCGTTTTCTTTTAAATCGCCTTGGCGGGCAGCTTCCCCGATTTCATTTGAAAGTTGTGATTTTAGTTTTTTTAGAGCTTCAAGATCTTCACGGAGTTTTTCGTAGTTCTTTCTGCTTACATAAAAAATTTCGCTCATAATTTACATCCTCCTACTACTAAACAAGTTTAGCATTAAAAAAGCAGTTTAGCAAATGCTATAATGAATTTTAGGAGGATTTTTATGAAAAAATTTATCAGTAGTTTCCTTTTTATATTTTTAGCAATATCTTCTTTTTCCTGTCCGGCTTCTAAAGAGCCAATGCTTAATACTATGCAAAGCGAAATCAAGCGTTCAATGAAGGTTTTAAAAAAGCAAAACCCGCCTGTCTATTTTATGTCTTATATGATTACAAGCGGCAAAAAGTATGATTTTTCTTCTTCTCTTGGCAAGATTTCTAATAAAGATATCAGAGAAGAGGCCGCCCTTGATATTGATGTCCGCGTCGGCAGTGAAAAAATGGATAATACCAGACCTTTGAAAGGTTATTCTTTTAATTGGGGCGGGCAACAAAGCACTTTATCACTTTTAAATACTAATGATAAGGTTTTAAAAAATCTTCTTTGGCAAGCAACCGAATCAGCCGTTAAACAAGCCCAATCAAATTATGAAAAAGTAAAATCTAATGCAGCAAGCGTTGCCAAAAGAACAGATGACTCTGACGATTTTTCTGCCCCTTTACCTAAAAAAACAAATTTCTGTGCGGAACTTGCACCCTTTACTTTTGACGAGCAGGAAATAGTTAATTTATTAAATGAATATTCTTCTTTATTTAAAGGCAAAGATTTTATTTTATCTTCCAGCGTTTATTTTAGCGTTGATGATAAAGTTGTCTATTTTGTTGATAGCCAAGATAATAAAATGAAAAGACCGCAACGCCTTATGCGCCTTGGTTATAGTCTTGAAACTTTAAATGATGACGGAATGAAACTTTCAAGAAATAATATTTATGATTTTAACTCTTTTGATAAAATGCCCTCAAAAGAACAAGTCAAAGCAGATATCCAAAAATCTATTGAAGAATTAAGAATCTTACAAAATGCCCCTGTGGCAGAACCTTTCCACGGACCGGTTATTTTAAGCGGACGCGCGGCGGGGGTTTTCTTCCACGAAATTTTAGGCCACCGTATGGAAGGTAACCGCCAAAAAGATGATACTTTCGGCCAAACTTTTACCGGCAAAATTAATCAGGAAGTTATTTCACCTTTGATAAGTGTTTATGATGACCCGACAATGGCAACTTTTAATGGTATAGATTTGCGCGGACATTA
>JAZKZM010000211.1:0-2334 GCA_045612685.1 Elusimicrobiaceae bacterium | reverse complement strand
CTTGCTTGGCCAATAAAAGGTAAAATAATAAGTAAATTCGGTAAAGAATATCAGGAACAACTGAAAACTTGGATTTTTAGAGACGGTATTAAAATTGCGGCAAAAGAAGGCGCTGCTGTTTCAGCCGTGGCGGATGGTAATGTTATTTTTGCCGGGCAGTTCCGTTCTTACGGAAATGTCGTTATCTTAGACCACGGGGAAGGTTTCTTTACGATTTACGGTTTCTTGAGTAAGATACTGGCCCAGCAAGGCCAAAGCGTAAGCGAAGGGCAAACTATAGGCCTTGTCGGTCAAGATACGCAAGGGCCGGGTATGGGCAGTAATCAAAGCGCCCTTTACTTTGAAATAAGAAAAGGCACCAGCGCCCAAGACCCTGAAATTTGGCTTGAATAGATTTTATTTTTTAAGGAGTTATTTAATATGAAAAAGAAAGTTAATAAATATGTAATTTTTATGGTAGCAACATTTTTTGTAGGCAGTTTGTTTCCGTTTGCTTATTCAGGCGTAAACAGCGGGCTTGAAGAAATGAAAATTATGGTTGATGTTATGGATAAAATCAAAGTCAACTATGTAGAAGAAAAAGATAATAAAGAACTTTTGGAAAATGCTTTAACAGGTATGGTCCGCGGTCTTGACGAGTTTTCCGACTTTATGACAAAAAAAGAACTTAAGCCTATGCAGGAAGAAACAAGGGGGGAATTTGGCGGCGTAGGTATGCGCCTTGACGCTTCTAAAAAAGATAGACTTATTGTTACAACACCTATGCCAAACTCTCCTGCTTATAAAGCAGGTATAGAACCGGGTGATGAAATTTTGCAGATAGACAATAAACTAGTAAAAGATATGACCGGTAATGAAGCCGTGGAAACTTTAAGAGGAACTATAGGAACAAATGTCAAAGTGCTAATAGAAAGAACTTCCAAAGATGATAAAAAAACTCAAAAAACTATAACCTTAAAAAGAACAAAAATCATTCCGCAAGTAGTTTACGAAAGAATGTTGGATAATGAAATAGGTTATATTTATGTTCAAGATTTTTCCGGTCATACGACACATGATTTCCAAAAAGCACTTGAAAATCTTAAAAAACAAAATATGCAAGCCTTGGTTTTAGATTTACGCTTTAACCCGGGCGGCCTTTTAGACAGCGCAGTTGATATGGTAAAAATGTTCGTAGGCGAAAATAAACTTATCGTTTATACAAAAGGCAGAAACCCCGAATTTTTTAAAGAATATAAAAGTGTAGCAAAAGCAAAATATGAAGATTTACCTATAGTTTTACTTGTAAATGAAATGTCTGCTTCCGGCAGTGAAATTGTTGCCGGTGCTTTGCAGGACCACAAAAGGGCATTTTTGATTGGTGCAAGAACTTTTGGTAAAGGCAGCGTGCAACAAATAATGAATACCGAAGGCGGCGCCGGCCTTAAATTAACCGTTGCTAGATATTATACGCCGCTTGGTCGTATGATACACAAAAATTTCAAAGCCAAAAACCCCGATGAAACAGGCGGTATCGTGCCTGATATGGAAATTGCTTTTGATATTAATAAAGAACATAAAGCAATTTTATATAGCACAAATTTAATTTATTCTCCTTCTAAAAAAACTATTACTCACGATGAAAATTTAAAAACTCAGGATATCGTGCTTGATAGGGCAGTTGAAATTATTAAAGCACGCAAAAGTCTTGGTGCCTTGGCTGCTTTTAGCGAAGAACAAAAAGATTTAAAAGAAAAAGAAAATAAACAAACAATAGAGATATAAAACGGAGTTTACTTTGAAAGATTTTTATATTTTAGGTATTGAAAGCACTTGTGATGAAACTTCTGCCGCCCTTTTAAAAAACGGGCAGGAAGTGGTTTCTAATGTTGTTTACACTCAAATTGAACTGCATAAAAAATATGCCGGCGTCGTGCCGGAGCTGGCAAGCCGCGCCCACGCAGCAAAAATTGCAAGTGTTATAAGCTCTGCCCTTGGCAAAATTATACCTGATTATATAGCTTTTGCAAACGGACCGGGATTACCGGGTGGGCTTTTGGTTGGTTCTATTGCCGCGCAAACTTTGGCTTTACTTTATAAAAAACCGCTTATACCTGTTAACCATTTGGAAGGCCATTTATTTGCCTGCGAGTTAACCGGAACACCTAAAATTGAACCTTTAAAATTTCCTTTGGTATCTTTAATTGTTTCAGGCGGACACACAGAACTTTGGCTAGTCAAAAATTACGGCAAATATAAACAGCTTGGCAAAACGCGTGATGACGCTGCCGGCGAGGCCTTTGATAAAGTATCCAAATTACTCGGCCTTGGCTACCCCGGCGGGCCGCAAGTTTC
>JAZKZM010000210.1:0-6070 GCA_045612685.1 Elusimicrobiaceae bacterium | reverse complement strand
AAAATATTCGCCGTAAGGTTCAATCATACGGATATTTACCAAATGGGCCAAACACCAAGGTATAAACATTACACCAAAGAAAGTATTTACAACGCGCTCAAAAGAAGGTTTTTTTCTAAACATTTCAAGCAAGAAAAGGCCCGCCAAAGTTAGTGCAATAAAAAACCCGCTTATATTGCTTGGCAAATCAACCATATCGGGCAAACGCCCTGCCATAGCGGCAATAGTCATTAAAACACCAAAAACAATAAGCCCTATTCTGCTGACAGGTTTTTTGGCATTTAATAAAACAAGGCCATACTCATACAAGCAGGCCATTATTATGACAACAACAAGTGCCATAAAGAAAAATCCGCCAAAATAAATAGCGGCAATCAGTAATGGAATACCAATTACTGCGGTTAAAATTCTAGGTAATAACATAATAATATTATATAAAAGTTTTATTTCTTATGTTAAGTTGTCTGATATTTTAACACTTATTAAAAAGTGTCATTATAGAAAAGATAAAAATTACAAACAAACAGCGTATTAGTTAATTTTGCTGAAGTAAAGCATAAAATCTATCTCGTAAGGCAGAAATTTGGAAAAAACTTGATTTTCAAAAAAAAAAAAATAAAATGAAATTTGTGAAGTCTAATAAATAAAAAACAAAAAGGAGATTTTATGAAATCAAATAAAGCATTTACACTTATTGAACTATTAGTAGTTGTTTTAATTATCGGTATTTTAGCGGCAATCGCCGTTCCGCAATATCAAAAAGCTGTCTTAAAAAGCCGAGCAAGCCGCATTATTCCTGTTGTAAAAAGCTTAGGTCAAGCGCAAGAATCTTATTATCTTGCAAATGGAAACTATGCTGATTCTTTTGATAAATTAGACATTTCTTTACCAGGTGTCGCTTCCCTAGGAGGTGATATTTGTCATGACTATCTAAGTCATTATTATGATTGTCATGGTATTGATGATTGGGCTGTTTCAATAGGAAAAGATAGCAATGGAATTTTCGCTATAGAAAGTGTTTTCAAAAAAGGACAACTAAAAATAATTTATTATCTTGAACACAGATATAATAGCACTGGAGCAAGCTTTATTTGTTTGGCATTAACAGAAGATTCCACAATAGGTAAAAAAGTTTGTGCAGGTTTAGGTAAAGCAACAAGTCAATCTCGTATGTTTATTCTCTAGTAAAAATTCCCTCTCTGAAAATAAACAGAGAGGGAATTTTTATGTTCAAATACTACTTATTAAAGCAGTTTACCAGCCAAATCTGCTAGCGAACTTCTTTCAGTTTTCGTGAAAGTTATATGACCATAAGTTTTTTGGCCTTTAAACCTTTCCACCAAATAAGTAAGACCGTTTGATTCAATATCCAAATAAGGTGTATCAATTTGGTAAGGGTCGCCTGTCACAACAACCTTGGTGCCTTGGCCTGCGCGTGATAAAATTGTTTTAATTTCGTGCGGGCTTAAGTTTTGGGCGTCATCAACAATCATATATTGTTTCGGAAGTGTTCTGCCGCGGATATGGGTAACGGAAGCAATTTCAAGTTTACCGCTGGTTGTTAAATAGCGCACTTCTTCTTCGCCGTCTTCGGGGTTTTTCTTATTTGCAAGGAAACTTAAATTATCATAAATTGCGCCCATCCAGGCATCAAGTTTTTCTTCCATAGTGCCGGGCAAAAAGCCAAGATCTCTGCCGACAGGAACGATAGGGCGGCAAACAAGCAAGCGTCTATAAGTTTCATCATCAAAAGTTCTTCTAAGACCGGTAGCAAGAGTAATTAAAGTTTTGCCAGTTCCCGCTGAACCAACAAGCGTCACCAAATCAACGCTGTCATCAAGCAACAACTCCATAGCAAAGCGCTGCTCTTTGTTTAAAGGTTTTATGCCCCAAGCAGTCGGCTCTTGCGGGCTGAGCGCTTTTAAAATTTCGCCTGAGCCGTCCACGCGACCAACAGCAGATTTCTTGCTGCCGTCATCGGCTTTTAAAATTAAAAATTGGTTTGGATAATATTTATCTTTTTCCAAAGTAAGTTTTTTATTTTGGTAAAACTCGTCAATTTTTGCGGAAGGAACTTCCACTTCCGCGCTACCTAAATAAAGTTCATCATATTTAATTTTATCATTGTTATAATCTTGCGCTTCAATACCAAGAGCTTCTGCTTTGATACGCAAATTGGTATCTTTTGTAACAATTATAACCGGCTTTTTATTTGATTTATTTGATTGTTCTTTATGATAATGATAAGCAACATTTAAAATATCATTATCAGATTTATTAAAAGTAAAACCGCCGGGCAAAATATGTTCGCGCGGAAACTCAACTTTAATCATACCGCCGTTTTCCGTCTTAACACCTTGTGCAAGTTTGCCTTTTAATCTTAAAGCATCAATATAGCGCGAAACTACCCTTGCATTCTTGCCGCGTTCATCAGCAGCGGTTTTAAAATTATCAAGTTCTTCAATAACTATCATCGGGATAATGATTTCATTATCGTCAAAACGCGTAATTGCTGCCGGATCGTGAAGCAAAACATTTGTATCCAAAATATACATTTTTTTCATAGAACCCTCCAAGGTGTTGATAACTTTATTAAAGCATTAGCAGAGTTTTTTTGCAAGCCCCCCGCCACAATTTTGTAAAATATGCCTATGGCAGATATCAAATATATTAAAGGTGTAGGGCCGGCAAAAAGCGCAATGTTTAACCGCTTGGATATTTTTACAATAAGCGATTTGTTGCACTATTATGCGCGCACTTATCAGGATAGAAGACCAAGTAAAAGTTTAAATGATTTTAAAGACGCACAAAGCGTTTGCTTTAAAGCCCAGGTTTTAAGAACGCAAGTTATTCCGGCAAGAACAATAGGCATTTTTAAGGCCTTCGTTCAAGACGAAAAAAATAATATTTACGAGGCCACTTGGTTTAAACGCCGCGCGCGCGGTTATGATGTTTTTGCACAGATAAAAAAAGATTTCTCTGTCGGCTCTTATGTTTGGTTAGTTGCCAAAAGGGAAGATAAAAATTCTTTTCTTTCAAACAAAATAATTGTTGATGAATATTATAAACCAACCGACCCTGACTTACATTTGCACGCCGATAGTATTGTGCCGATTTACGCTTTAACACAAGGGCTAACAAATAAATTTTTCCGCCAGACAATGGCTCGTGCGCTTGGCACTTATCTTGAAGAAGAAAAAGAAATTTTACCGCCCGAACTTTTAAAAAAGCGCCAACTTTTAACAATTAAACAAGCCCTAAAAGCAATACACTTTCCCGCAAGTTTAGCCGAACTTGAAAACGCAAGAAAGCGTATGGTATATGAAGAATTTTTACTTATGAGTATGGCCTGGGCTATCAAACAAAAACAGGAAAAAGTTGACGAAAAGCAGCACCGCTACGAATTAAAAAAACATCTTCTAACACCGTTTAAAGAAAATTTACCTTTCACTTTTACCAAAGCGCAAACACGCGTAATAAATGAAATTTTTAAAGATATGCTAAGCCCTAAACCTATGACGCGGCTTTTACAAGGTGATGTCGGCTCGGGCAAGACAATAGTTGCTTTAAGCGCGCTTTTGCTTGCGGCGGAAAATAATTTTCAATCTGCTTTTATGGCACCTACTGAAATTTTGGCAACACAACATTTTATAACTTTAAAAAACCAACTTAAAAATTTAAAAGTTAATGTGGAAATTTTAACATCCAAAACAACTAAAAAAAATAAAGATAAAATTTTACAAGATTTACAAGAAGGCAAAATTGATATCATTGTAGGCACGCACGCACTTATTGAAGATAAAGTTAAATTCAAAAACTTGCGCTTTATTGTTATTGACGAACAACACCGCTTCGGCGTAAAACAGCGCGCAAAACTGCGCGCAAAAGCGCGCCATATTGATATGCTTTCTATGACGGCAACACCGATACCAAGAACTTTTGCGCTTGCTTTGTATGGCGATTTATCTGTTTCCACCATTGATGAATTGCCGCCAAACAGAAAGCCCGTTGAAACTATGCAATTAAACCAAAAAGCCGCGTTGGAACTTTTAAAAGAAGAAGTTAAAAAAGGCCACCAAGGTTATATAGTTTTCCCACTGATTGATGAAAGCGATAAACTTGAGTTAAAAGCCGCAAAAGAAGAATTTGAAAAATTACAACTTGCCATACCTGAAATAAAATTTGCTATGATACACGGCCAAATGGGCGGGCAGGAAAAACAAAAAGTAATGGAAGATTTTTTAAATAAAAAAAGCCAAGTTTTAGTGGCTACACCTGTTATTGAAGTCGGTATTGATATAAAAAACGCAACTATTATGATTATTCAAAATGCAGAGCGTTTTGGTCTTGCAAGTTTGCACCAACTGCGCGGGCGCGTCGGCAGGGGAGAGGCAAAATCAATTTGCGTTTTAGTGGCCGACCATATAAGCACCCTTGCCAAAGAACGCCTTGATATTTTATGCCAAACAAATGATGGTTTTAAAATCGGCCAAAAGGACCTTGCTTTAAGAGGACCGGGCGAAATACTCGGCACGCGCCAAAGCGGCGAAATTGAGTTAAAAAACGCCGACCTTATAAAAGATAAAGATGTTCTTGAAGAAGTTGTGCAAGATAAAGAAGAATTATTTAAACAAGACCCGCTTTTAATGCAACCCGAGCACCAGGCTTTTAAACAAAGACTTCAGGAACTTTATCAAAAATATTGGTCCTTTATAGATTTAGGATAATATTTTTGCTATACTTATTTTATAATACAGATTTTAATTTATTTGAAAAGAGTAAAAATTTATGCTTAGAAAAATTTTGATTGATTACGAAATTATTTATCAAGGTAAAATTTATAAAGAATACGGCGTTTATTTAGGGGATACATCTGTTCCCAAAGCTGCAAAACAAAAAGATTTTACCCCTCAAATTGTATGCTATGCTTTAAAAATTAACGGCGAGGAATTGGGTAAAATAGTTAAAGCTCACTATTGGGATATAAATAAAGATAAACTTGAAAAAAATGGCTTTGTTTTTAATAGAATAGATTTAAATTTCTACCCGCCTTTAAATAAAAACAAATAAAAATTCTTCATTTTTATATTGAAAATTGGCATAAAAAAATCCGCCTCTTTTAAAAGGCGGATTTTTTATAACTAAAAGTTATTTAGCTGCTTTTGTTGCTTTATTAGCAAGTTTAGCCAAGCGGGATTTCTTTCTGCCGGCTGCTTTCCAGTGAATAACACCTTTTTTTGCAGCTTTATCTAAAGCAGAAGATGCTTTTGCTACACTTTTTGTAGATTTTGTAGCAACAACTTCTTTTGCAGCAAGGTGAATAGTTTTCTTTAAACCTTTATTTGCAGAAGTTCTTTTGATTGCTTGGCGTTGTGCTTTTAAAGCACTTGTATGACGTCCAGTTTTTAATTTTGCCATTTTTAATACCTCAATAAATATGTTAATATATTTTATCTTTTTTGTTTGATTTATGCAAACAATTATTTAAACAATTTAAAATTGCTATATACATATTATATCAATATTTTGTATCATAAAGGAAACTGGGAGAATTTTAATATGCCAAAAAGAATACTTTTAAAGTTGTCCGGTGAAGCCCTCTGTTCCACAAACTCTAGAGGTCTTGACCCAAAAGAAATGCGCTCTATCTCCGCCGAAATTAAAGAAGCCCTTAAAACAAAATGCGAGCTTGCTATTGTTATGGGTGGCGGTAATATTTGGAGAGGTGTTAGAGACGGCGGCGGTATTATAAGTCGCGTTAGCTCCGATAATATGGGTATGCTTGCAACTATTATTAATGCTATTGCTTTGCAATCTGCCTTAGAAGATATCGGTGTGCCAACAAGAGTTTTAACCTCTATTAATATGGATAAACTGGCCGAGCCGTTTATAAGAAGAAGAGCTATCCGCCATTTAGAAAAAGGCAGAGTAGTAATTTTTGCCGGCGGCACAGGCAGCCCGTTTTTTACAACAGATACGGCAGCAGCGCCCAGAGCCGCCGAAATTAAAGCCGATACAATTTTAAAAGCAACCCAAGTTGACGGCGTTTATGACAGCGACCCAAAAATTA
>JAZKZM010000209.1:0-1059 GCA_045612685.1 Elusimicrobiaceae bacterium | reverse complement strand
CTACGATCCGACTTTTTTTAATATTTTTTTCTTCGCTGAAAAGTTCGGAATTTTCCAAATTAAAATCTTGTTTATTATTTTTCAATTTTAATTTTAAAATGGTTGCATTTGCCTGACCGGACAAAGGCTCTTCGTCGGCATTAACCATCTTGACCGAGATACTATTTTTGCCTTCCGTAGTAAAGAAGCCTTGCTCTTTTTGCATAGCAAAGAAATATTTTTGTTTGCTGATAGTATAGTTTTGCGCACCTTGGATAGTATTTCCCGCTTGGTCGGTAATAAATACTTTAACTTCGTAGCGGGCCGGCAAAACAATTTCTTTGTTTTCTTGTTTAGGGGTCCAAGTTATGGCAAAATTCCCGTCTTTATCTGTTTGAGTTGTGCCTTCAAGGGTTTTTTCTCTATCATTTCTTACCTGCAGCCACCAGCAGAACCACGGGCGGAAATAGGTTTTTGTAATTGTGTAAGATACTTTTGCTTTTGCTACTTTATCACCTCTAAAATAGGCTGCGTTACCATTTATGGTAAGAGGAATATTGAAAGTAGGTGTTCCTTTATATTTTTCAAAAGTAATTTCAAATTCCGGCTGTTTATATTCTTCTACGGAAAAAGAAACGCTTGTTTTCTTGTTTGTAATTTCCCAATTACCCAACATTGCATCTTTTGGCAAAGTAAAAACAGCACTTGCAGAGCCAAACTCATCAAAAGTTAATTTCTGTTTGTCAATTTCTTGCCAATTAGGTGACATTAAAAATACTTCGGTAGTTTCATTTGCCAAAGGTTTCCATACGGAATCTTCTTGATAGGAAGACATAATCTGCATTTTAACTTCCTGCCCTGGTTTATAAATTGTGCTATCGGCGTTTATAACATAAACGGGCTGTTTTTTACTTTCTTTATTAACAAGTTGTAAATTATTAAGCAGAGCATAATTGTTTTGATAATCGCCAAGGGCTTTTTTATTATAAAGACCTTGATTTATTTTAACTTTTACTTGCCCGGCTTTATTTGTGTGAATATCTGTTGTTGATAAATCAGTAGAAGTCGGAGGCCAAGCGG
>JAZKZM010000208.1:0-3718 GCA_045612685.1 Elusimicrobiaceae bacterium | reverse complement strand
ATTTAGAGGGCTTTTTAATTTACTTGTAAGACCACAATCTTAAAGAATCATTAGAAACCTCTGCGCTTGCCGCCCCTGTTTCTGATTTACATATTTGATCTTGTATAGAATTTAAATCACTGCCATAAGCGTAGCAAGCCCTTGTGCTAGTATTGCTAGCATTAAAATATACCAAATAGGATATTATCCTATTTGATAAAGAGACATTTGTAGAATTTTGTTCTTTTAATAGTATACAATAAGCACTCTGATTGGCTGCTTCCACTACACAAGATCCCCAAGGATAAAAATAAAGTCCATATTGATCACCTACATCTGAATTTGTCGGCGTAGGAATATTTATATCTAATTTACTTACATCAGTGGTATAACTATTATTTGCTAAATAATAAACTTCTCCTGCTTCGGCAATGCCTCTAGTTAAATCTTTAATAGTTGCAAAACGGCTTTGTAATACTGCTTTTTGATACTGCGGAACTGCAATAGCCGCCAAGATACCGATTATTAAAACAACGACGAGTAATTCTATAAGCGTGAACGCTTGGTTTTTCATAAAAATACCTCTTTTTTGATTAAGTTTATAAATAAACTTTATCAAAAAAAAAAAATAAGCAAGACTTCTCTTAACTCTTCGTCCTACAAATGCACGCTGGCTTTTGCTTTGCAAAAGCAATTTTTTATGCTACTCTTTTTACAAAAGAGTTCTTTTTAAGAATATATAATGAAGCACAATAAAAAGTAAAAATATTTTTTATTTTTTGCTAGCTTTAGATTGGTCGGTAAGGGCGTAAAGCAGATAGGTTTTTATTATTTCCATACAAAATAAAAATGATAGACAAGCAAAACCTATAAAATATTCCTCGCCGTAACTAAGATCGGCAAAGAAAAAATTTCTAATAGAATTAAAAATATTTACTATCGGTAAAAAAGTGAAATCTTTATAAACAAATAAACAAAAAAAACATTGAATTAAAGACAAAATCCAAACAACTCTTTGCCTAAGCAAAATAAGCACGCTCTGCCCGAAATAAAGCATAAACATTGCAACGCAAACTTTTGTTATAAAATAACTATAATTCAAACCGACATACTTTAGCATTAAAATATTTCTAATACAACCACATAGACAAAAAATAAGTATAAAATATAACCAATTATCTATTTTAGATAAATATATAAAAAGTTTTTTTATCATTTTATACTCAGTTGTTTTTGCTTTTCTCTTTCTTTTCTGACTAAAGCATTGTGTATTAAAATATCAAGAACTTCGGGATAGGGCTTTTTGCTTGCAGCCATAAGCTGTGGGAAAAGACTTGTCAAAGAAAGGCCGGGGATTGTGTTTATCTCGGAAAAATAAAATTTTCCGTCTTGGGAAATCAAAAAATCTACCCTTGCAAAGCCTGACCCCTGCAAAGCTTTAAAAACATCATAACTTGCCTTTCTTATATCATCTTGCATAGTGTTATCAAGCGGGGCCGGTATATACATATCGCAGCCGCCTGCTATATTATATTTTGCCTCATAATCAAAAAAGGCATTATTTGCGCTTTTAAGTTCGCCGCAAAGGGAAGTGTGTATTTCCCCCTGATAATCGCCAACTACGGCACAAAAAACTTCTCTGGCTTTATCTATGCCTTTTTCTATAAGCAAAGTATCATCAAATTTAAAGGCTTCTTTTATTGCTTTTTCAAGGTCTTCGGGCTTTTCCACACGGCTAACACCGATAGATGAGCCAAGACTAAGGGGCTTTACAAATAAAGGGTATCCAAGTTGTTTTACGGCTTCTTGTAATAGTGCTAAATCGTATTTACCCGTCTTTTTTAACTTGATATAGGGAACTATAGGCACGCCGTAAAAAGAGGCCAGCAATTTGGAAATTTCCTTATTCATACCCATAGCGCTTGTCAAAACACCGCAACTTACATAAGGGACATCCAAAATTTCAAACATACCTTGTATTGTGCCGTCTTCGCCCATAGCGCCGTGCAAAACAGGGAAAAAGATATCAACTTTTATATGCTCGCCGTCTTTAGTGTAAAGATGTGCATCTTGCGCAATTATAGGCGAAACGGATTTATCGTTTGGCCCTATCTTCGTAGAGCAATCTTGCTGCAAATACCACAAGCCTTGTTTATCAATAAAAATTTTTAAGACTTCGTATTTTTTTTCAAGGATATCGCAGACATCTTTTGCAGAGTGGACGGAAACTTCGTGTTCCGTTGATTTACCGCCGTAAATAACAGCTACTTTCATTTTAGACATTATAAGAATCTTCCCTTAGTAAAATTTATTCTTTGAAAAGCGACCATTTGATTCTGTAAAAAACACTTTTTGTTTTACCGAGGAAATCGGAGTATTCTTCCCCTTCTTTCATAGCCGCTTTTCTGACGATATGGGTTTTTACGGAGTGGTCCGTAACCAAAGTGTCATCTTCTTCGTTGGCGTCTTCTTCCGTAGAAGAAATTTTAATATTTTCAGTTGAATTTTGCACGCTGTCTTGTTTATAATCTTTAACCTCAACTGATTCTTTTGCGCCAAAAATCATACTCAAATCCAAACCCGGTTTTGAGGTGCTTTCCCCATTATCAAGTTGGGAAGCATCAGCAAATGTGCCGGCTTCGCCGTCTTCAATATCGGGCAACATTTCTTCAAAAAAATCTTCTTTTTGTGTTGCGCTGATTACAACAGGATTTGCCGCACTGAAAGTTGAATTTTCCGCTTGTTTGGGGGCTTCTTTTACAGAGCTTTCTTCCTGTTTACTATTGGCCGTTTGCTCTTGTTTAGTTAAAGTATCCGGCTCTGTATAAGTTTGTGTTAAAGTATCCGTTGCAGTTTTTTCCTGCTTTGCAAGAACAGTTGCAGAAGGCGGTGGCGGCGGCACAGGTGCTTTTGCATTGTTTGAAAGTTCTTTTTCAGAAGTATTTTTCCTTAAAGTTTCTTCTTTTGCTTTTTCTTCTTTTAAAGCCGTAATATCTTTTTTAAGTTTGATAATCAAATCATCATTTTGGCTGATTTGGGTTCTAAGAGTATCTAAAGCGGCGTGTGCTTCTTTGCCGTCGTCAGTCAAATTTTTGATTTCAGCGCGGGTTTTATCAAGCTGCTCGGAAAGGGTTTTCTTTTCTTCTTTTATTCTGTTAAGTTGCATAGTTAAAGCAGCAGCTTTTGCCTGAACCAAAGCAGTTTTTGTTGCATCTTTTTTATAAGAAGAAATTTGCTCTTCCAAATCTTTAGCGTGGGTAGTTAAACTATTATATTCTTCTTCAAGAGTAAACTTTTCTTCCTCGGCTTTTTTTAATTTTGCATTATCGGTTTTAAGAGATTCAATTTCCTGAACTTGTTTTGCAAACTTTTCGGAAAGTTCTTTAAGTTGTTTTTCCAAAGCGGAAAGTTTTTCTTCATATTCTTTGCGGATTTTAACAATGCCGTTTTCAAATTCAATATTTTTAAAGTTTTCCGCCTTAGCAAGTTCTTCTTTAAGGGAAACAATTTCTTTTGCTTGCTCGGCAGATTTCTTGAGGGCTTCCATCTTCTGCTGGTTAACTTGTTTAATTTGAGCGGAAAGCGCAACATTAACCGCTTTAAGTTTGAAAACTTTTTCTTCAAGTTGAACTCTAGCGGGTTTTTCCTCGGCGAGTTCTTTTTGTAAATTATCAAGAGAGGTCTTTAAAGTTTCAATTTGAGAAGCCTGCTCCTGCATTGTTTTTTGTAAATCTTCTTT
>JAZKZM010000207.1:0-1401 GCA_045612685.1 Elusimicrobiaceae bacterium | reverse complement strand
ATACCTGGTTACTAAAAAGCCGCTTATCTTTGCTTTGCTGCCGCAATTCTCTTTTACTGTTTCCAGGGCTTCAACCATGCGCGCAATACCTTGTAAACTGTAAATATCGGCTTGCAATGGTACTATGATTTTATCTGCAGCTATTAAACAATTCATTGTTACCACTCCCAGGGCTGCGGGCGTATCTATTACGCAATAATCAAATTGTTTGCTTACTTCCTTTAGTGCTTCCCTTAGTATTAAATTCTTGTCGGCTCCCTTTAGCGTTATATCCGCAGCGTGTAACATTTCATTGCCTGGGATAATATAGCCGCCTTCCGTTTCCTGGATTGCCTTTTTTATGGTGCTCTCTTTGCTCAAAACATCATATAAATTGCTTTGTTCTTCGTCCGCCTTCATTGTTAGCGTTAAATTGCTTTGCCCGTCTGCGTCAATGAATAAAACGCGCTTTTTGCGCTTCATTAGTGCCGCTCCCAGGGCGTGCGCGGTTGCGGTCTTACCCACTCCGCCTTTGCGGCTCAAAATAATAACGGTTTCCATGCGTTACTTTGCCCCCTTTTGCGATATTTAGTTATTAAATGCTTAGAGATTTAATAAAACAAAGAATTTGCTGCATTGCTCATATAGATTTTATGTGCAATACAATTAGAATAATAATATAGGGGGTTAAATAATACAACTTCTTTTTTCAAATCTTGCCCCCTTGGCTCCCAGATCTCTTTTAAAACGCTTCGTTATTTGCCCTTTTTAGGGCTTTTTATTTCTTCCTGGTAAATCTATATTTTTAAAACTTTGGCGCGCTCCTGGGGGCTCCTGGGCGCGCTCTTGCTTATAAAATTATGCTTCTTTTGCCTTCCTTTTTCGGTACTCTCTCATGTAAATTGTTATATAGCCTTTGTTTTTATTGCTTCAGGCGCGCATATTTCTTTTGCTTCCCATTTCCTTACACAAAATAGAACAATATTTACTATTTGGGCTCATTGCTTCAAACTCTTTGCCGCAGATCTTACAAACTCTATTATTCATCTTTTGCCCCTTCTCTCATTCTTCTTTTTTTGCTCTTTTTCTCTTCTTACCATCTCAAAATAAAACTCTCTTTGTAAATTATCCAACTCTAAAAAGCGGTAATTATACCCCACTCCATAGCGGGCTTTTAATTCATTTACGCGGGCGTTGGGGTTTGCGTTTCCCCTGGGCTCATTGCTCCAAAAATTGCATTTATTCACGTTCCGGATTACCCCCAAAATAAAAATTTTGCTCTAGATCTTCTTAGCGATTTTTATATTTTTTCTTCCTGGGCTCCCTTCCATTTTTTCACGCGCTCACTTGCGCCAACTTGCAAATTTATTTTGCTCCCTGGGTACTACAAAATATTTTTGTACGTACACGGGCGCATCTTGC
>JAZKZM010000206.1:0-1570 GCA_045612685.1 Elusimicrobiaceae bacterium | reverse complement strand
CGGTATATGTATGCGCTTATCCTCTGGTATTCTATACCTCGGTGTATTACGGGTGCAAAGCTTATCATTGCTTGTTTAATCTCGGCGCTCGTCATTTGCGGCCTCCGTGTATTTCTTTGCGATTTCTTCAAGCGCCTTTTTTATCTCGTAGCCGTCATAATCGCACATCGGGCAAAACAAACATTTTGCAAGGTCTATAATGTCCCTCGCAACCTCATCAGCCTTGCGGTAGCCTTTGCGGTGTAAGTTTCTGGCGGTCTTGGTGCGGTCAAGCTCAAATCTATTGCACTCCTCGTCAAACCGCCAAAACTCCGATTTTAACAAATCATTTTTTAGCGCCTTAATCTGCTTATCTTCGGTCATTCTTACCTCCCTACCCTCTCAAGCTCCCGATCTATATAGCGTATGTTATAGATAAACCGTAAAGCCTCGCCAAGCGAGTTAAAGGGCCATTCATCGCCGCAGATCGTTACTATGTACTTGCCTTTGATCGTCTTTAATGTAATCATCGCTTATACCTCCTCACATCGTCATAAATGCCATTGCTTTATTAAAGTGCTTAAAACTGTAAGCCTTGCCGTTCTTGTAAACGGTTACTCTCTCGCTCTTCTTAAAGAGCCTTTTGATTAACTTAAACATAGGTTGCCTCCTTTTGTTTACGGGAGGTTTAGCCGCCTCCCTCTCGGCTTGTTTGTGTTATATCTTTGTCCAGTAATTGCCTATACAACCCTCGGTGCTATCCCAAATATCCCATACCTTGTTATCAATGATCGCTACTATGTGATGCCCTCCAATGTTGGCTATCATTCTCGGCCAGCCGTCACCGTTGCGCTGCCACTTTCTGCACCACTCTTTGCCCGTATACTTGGTATTGTCGGCTTTCCTCGGTTGTGTGTGCTTAGTCCAGCCTTTGCTTTTTAAGTATCTTTCAATGCCTTTTGCATCGTTAATTGCATAGCCCGTTTGGCAACTCATTTCGGCCATTTCTCGTACCGTCTGCTCCCAGCTTTGCTCTAATGCGGTACAGATCGCTCTAAATGTGCAATCGCCAGTTATACGGTTTTTGGGGTTTGCGTTGTGATAATGAAATGTGCTTGTTTCGGGGTACTTTTCGTTTCTTTTCATTTGTTGCGTTTCCTTTCTTTTTGTTGCGTTGTGTAGCTTTGTGGGCAGTTTAAACCGCTGCCCCTCGGCTTTGTTTGTTTTATCTAATATGTTGTAATGCAACGGCTAAAAAGAAATTTTTAATCTCTTGTTCTGTTCCGTCATAATCGGTTTTGATTACTAATGTACAATTACCAGTACATTTACTCCAGGAAACTTTAAAGGCCATAAATGTTGCGCCGTCCATTGCGTTTTTGATCCTCTGGCAAGTTGTTTCGTTGAAATAGCCAAGCTCATTAAATACATACTCTTTCATTTTTTGTTACCTTTCTTTCTAAGCAAACATCTGTTCGTGTTTTACGAGTATATTATAGCACATCTTTTCCACTTTGTCAATACTTTTTTCCACATTTTCAAAAAAATTTTTACAATTCAGTAAACCGAGCCGTAAAAAATTACGGCTGCT
>JAZKZM010000205.1:0-1936 GCA_045612685.1 Elusimicrobiaceae bacterium | reverse complement strand
GCTAATTTTGCAAAGCAAAATATAAAGCATATATCTTAGACGAAAATTTGAAAAAACTTGATTTTCAAAAAAAAAAAAATAAAATTGAATTATCAAAAGAAAGGAAAGATGCTGAGCAAAAACACCTCAGCATGACAAATTAATAGGAGAAAATAAAATGAAAAAAGGTTTTACTTTAATTGAATTATTAGTCGTAGTCCTAATTATCGGTATTTTGGCGGCTATCGCCGTGCCGCAATATCAAATGGCTGTTTTAAAATCTAGAGCAGGGCAAGTAATGTCTTTAGTTAGGTCAGTAGCCAACGCGCAGGAAGCTTATTATCTTAGCAATTTACAATATGCTAATGATTTCAGTGAGTTAGATTTAACAATTCCCGCAACTTCTGATAGCTGCGTTTACGAACAAAGCTCAAATCCTTGTTATAACATAGGAAATGATTGGGAACTTGTTTTATATATTGGTAGCACAGAAGCTTTTTCCATTCAAGCTCGCTATCAAAATCTTATAAATATAATAAATTATTTACAAAATAAAAGAGAGCATAGTAACCCTTCAATTTCCGCCATTAGACAAAACGGCGGGGAGTTAACTTGTCAATCTATAAATAATGAAGAAAAAGGCAGACAGCTCTGCGAAGCCCTTGGCGGAACGGAAATTCCTAGCGATTATAAAGGATATTATAGACTTTAATTTACACGCCTTTGGGTAAGCGGTCAGATAAAATCTGCGGCAGTTTTAAAGCCTCAATTTTGGTTTGGACTGATTTAATATCATATGGCACGCGGATTAATCTAAAAGTCCGCTTTTCCGTATCAAAAATACCAAAAGAGGCGCGCGGGTTAGTATCGCGCGGCTGGCCGATAGAACCCGGATTTATCATATATCTAACACCCGGCATAAGTTTTATACTCACATCTCTGCCGTAAAAAACATCAATTTGCGGAATATGGCCTTCACGATAACTCATAATAAACGGAACATGGCTATGCCCGACAAAACAAATATTACCCTGCCATTTTGGCAAATTCATAATAAACTGCTCGGGCGTTAAAAGATAATCACGGTAAGGGTCGCTAAAAGAGCCATGCACCATAGAAAAATGCTCGCCTTGATATTCCGTCAAAAAATTTGCAATAAATTTTTTGCTTTTTGCACTTAATCTTTTGGAAGTAAAAACCATAGCCTTATTTGCATAATCACTAAACCAACGCGAAAAATCTTTATTAAACAAACAAACATCATGGTTGCCCATAACCGCAATAAGATTTTTTAGTTTCATAATTTCTTTGGTGCATTCTTCGGGATTAGGGCCATAGCCCACCAAATCGCCGCAAAAAGCATAGCCGTCTACTTTAAGCTCCTGCATTTTATCCAGACAGACTTTTAGAGCTTCGTAATTTGAGTGAATATCCGAAAAGATAGCATATTTCATAAAGTTTTTACCAAAATAATTATGCGGCAGAGGCGGCTTCAACAAGTTGTTTGGTTTTTGAATCCTGCTCTTTTAAATTTAATGATAAAATTTTTGAAACGCCTTTTTCTTCCATAGTAACGCCGTAAAGCATTTGCGCAGCTTCCATAGAGCGTTTATTGTGGGTAACAACAATAAATTGCGTCTTGGCGGAAAATTCTTTTATCAAATTGACAAAGCGTTCAACATTGGCTTCATCAAGAGGGGCGTCCGCTTCGTCCAAGATACAGAAAGGCGAAGGACTGTGCGTGAAGAACGCAAACAGCAAAGAGACTGCCGTTAAGGCCTTTTCCCCGCCGGACATTGCAGAAATTGTTAAAAGTTTTTTGCCCGGCGGTTGGGCGATAATTTCTATACCGGTTTCAAGTAAGTTTTCAGGGTCGGTAAGTTTAAGCTCGGCCTCGCCGCCGCGGAAGAGAATTTGATAAATTCTCTTAAAATGCGTGCGCACTTGGTCAAAAGTA
>JAZKZM010000204.1:0-3852 GCA_045612685.1 Elusimicrobiaceae bacterium | reverse complement strand
GATACCAAATTGCAAAAAAGAGAAAGCCAATAAAAGTCCGCAAAAAGGCGGAAGTAAAAGGCCCCACAACTTCAAGCGTATACTTAACACCGATATACGCGCTACCCCAGAAAAAAGCGAGTAATATAAAGTATAATATATTCATAGTTATATAATATAAAATTTTAGGAGAATTTTTATGAAAAATGCCTGGGCTTTTGTCCCCTCTCTTTATTTTGCCGAAGGCCTCCCTTATATAATAATAAATGTTCTCGCGGTTGCCGTTTATTCTTCCTTAGGATTACCAAACAATAAAATTGCCCTTTGGACTTCTTGGCTTTATTTGCCTTGGGTTTTGAAAATGTTTTGGGCGCCTTTGGTTGACTCTAAAAGCACAAAACGCAGTTGGATACTTAAAATGCAAGTTTTGCTTGCGGCAATTTTTTTATTAATAGCTTTAAGTTTTTCTCTGCCTAATTACTTTATTTATTCTATTGCCGGTTTTTTTGCGGGTGCTTTTATAAGTGCAACGCACGATATTGCTATTGACGGCTATTATATGCTTGCTTTAGACGAAAAAAGGCAATCTTTCTTTGTCGGTATCAGAACTTTATTTTACCGCCTTGCTATGATTTACGGCTCGGGCATAATTGCAATTTTTGCCGGTATTGTTAAAGAAAGAACAGGCAATATCACTTTAAGTTGGCAAGTTTCCTTTTTAACGGCAGCAGTTTTATTTTTACTTTTCTTTTTATGGCACTCTTTCAGTTTGCCAAAACCACAGCAAGATGCTCCCGTTAAATCAAATGCCTTGCCCTTTGGCGATTTTAAAGAATCTTTTAAATCTTATTTTACGCAAAAAAATATTATTGCAATACTTGCGTTTATTTTGCTTTACCGCTTGGGCGAGGCTTCTTTAGAAAAAATCACAACGCCTTTTTTGATTAAACCTGTAGCAGAAGGTGCTTTGGGTGTAAGTCTTAAAGATTTCGGTCTTATTAAAGGAACGCTTGCCATGATTGCCTTAATAATCGGTAATATTTCAGGCGGATTATTGCTTGCTAAATACGGCTTTAAAAAATGTATTTGGCCTTTTGCTCTAGCTTTAACTTTGCCGAATATCGTTTATCTTTATATGGCTTATTTTACGCCGAGTTTAACAATTATTGCCCTCTTGCTTTGCTTTGAACAGTTTGGCTACGGGCTTGGTTTTATGGCGTTTACCGTTTTTATTATGCAAATATGCTCGGGCAAATATAAAACCTCGCACTATGCAATTTCCACAGGTATTATGGCCCTTGGTATGATGGTGCCGGGTATGCTTAGCGGTAAACTGCAAATGGCACTTGGCTATAAAGATTTTTATTTAGTTGTTTTGATTTTATCTATCCCGGGGCTTATGACTATTCCTTATATCTTGAAAACCCCGTGTCTAAATAATGTAAAATTAAATAAGAAGGAGAATTAATTATGAAAGCAATTTGCAAAACAAAACCGGCACCAGGTGCTGAATATATTGATATTGATATGCCCAGAATTAAAAGTGATGAACTTTTAATTAAAATACACGCAACTTCTATTTGCGGTAGCGATTTACCTATTTATACTTATTCCTCTTGGTCGGCTGCGCGTATGCCGATACCTTTTGTTTTCGGTCATGAAATGTGCGGCGAAGTCGTTGAAATCGGCGATAAAGCAAAAGGCTTTAATAAAGGGGATTTTGTTTCCGTGGAAAGCCATATCTTTTGCGGTATGTGCTATCAATGCAGAAATGACCAAAGACACGTTTGCAGTAATTTAAAAATTTTAGGTATTGATGTGCCCGGCGGTTTTGCCGAATATGCAGCCGTGCCGGCCCGTTGCGCTTGGAAACACAGCGATAATTCTTTAAAAGATATCGGCTCTATTATGGAACCTTTGGGTAATGCCGTTTTTGCTACACTTTCAGAAGATATTATCGGTAAATCTGTTTTAATTTCCGGCTGCGGGCCGCAAGGTTTATTTGCCACGCAAATTGCAAAAGCGTGCGGGGCAGCAAAAGTTATTGCCGTTGAAACTTCTGCCTTTAGAAAAAATCTTGCTAAACAAATGGGTGCAGATATTGTTATTGACCCGACTGAAGAAAATACTTTAGAAAAAATTATTGATGCCGGCGGCGAAAAAAGCGGTATTGATATTGTTATTGAAATGTCCGGCAATCAACAGGCAATAAATACCGCTTTAAAAGCTGTTAAACCGGCAGGCAAATTTGTTGCTTTCGGCTTGCCTAAAGGCGATTTAACTTTAGATTATGCAAATCAAATTGTTTTTAAAGCAGTTAGATTGCAAGGTATTGCGGGCAGGGAAATTTTTAGAAGCTGGTATAAAATGGAAAGTCTTTTAAAGAGCAAAGCCATTGACCCGCGCCCTGTTATAACCCACACTTTTAAAATGAAAGATTTTGAAAAGGCCTTTGAAATTGCCCTTGACCCTAAAAAAGAATGCGGCAAAATCTTGCTTGTTCCGTAGAGGTTAAAATATGGCAAATTTAGATTTTTTAAAAGAAGAAATTAAAACTCTTAAGCAAGAAGAGCGCTTTATTGAGCCGGCCATTTTACAAAGCGAGCAAGGCCCTGTTTGCCAAATCAACGGCAAAGAAGTTATTAACTTAACTTCCAATAATTACCTTTGCCTGGCAAGCCACCCAAAAGTAAAAGAAGCCGCTATTGAAGCAACAAAAAAATATGGTATCGGCACTTCTGCGGTTAGAACAATTATCGGCACAACTTCTTTGCACGAAGTTTTGGAAAAACGCCTTGCCGAGTTTAAAGGAACTGAGGATTCTATCGTCATACAATCAGGGTTTACCTCAAATGTGGCTGTTTGCCAAAGTTTAATGACAAGCCCGCAAGATGTCCTTATCTCTGACGAGCTTAACCACGCTTCTATTATTGACGGGGCAAGACTTTCCAAAGCAAAACGCAAAATCTACCGCCATAGTGATATGGCACACTTAAAAGAAATTTTGGAAAACGACGAAGATGTTAAAAACGCAAGAAGAAAAATGTTGGTTACCGACGGCGTTTTTAGTATGGACGGCGATATTGCAAACTTGCCCGAAATTGTTGAACTTTGCCAAAAACATAATGTTATAACTATGGTTGATGACGCCCACGCAAGCGGCGTTATCGGGCCTGAGGGCCGCGGCACAGTTGCCCATTTTAATTTAAAAGGGCAAGTTGATATCCAAATCGGCACGCTTTCAAAAGCATTTGCCACTATCGGCGGTTATGCTGCCGGCTCTTTTGAACTTAAACAATATTTGCAAAGCGTTGCGCGCCCGTTCTTGTTCTCAAGTTCCCACCCGCCTGCAGTTATTGCAAGCTGTATAGCCGGGCTTGATGTTATTTATAATGAGCCCGAACGCTTAAAAAGACTTTGGGATAATACAAAGTTCTTTAAGGAAGAACTTAAAAAAGCAGGTTTTGATACAGGTAAATCCCAAACCCCTATTACGCCTGTTATGGTCGGTGATGAAAAAAAGGCAAAAGAACTTAGCAAAATGCTTTTTGATGAAGGTGTTTTTGCGCTTGCAATAGTTTTCCCCACAGTGCCAAAAGGTAAAGCAAGAATCAGGACTATTGTAACCAGCGACCACACACAAGAAAACTTACAAAAAGCTGTTAATGCTTTTGTAAAATGCGGCAAAAAATTGGGAATAATTTAATGAAAGATATAGGCGCATTAAATTCATTTAAAGCAACTGCCGTTTTTTTTATAACGGCAGTTGCTTTTGCATTTTGTGCTTGCACAAAAGAGCAAAATGCGCCTATAAAAAACCACTCTGAAAAAGTGCAAATTTTAGTATCAAGTTATGTGCCTTATACTCTAATT
>JAZKZM010000203.1:0-4467 GCA_045612685.1 Elusimicrobiaceae bacterium | reverse complement strand
TAAACCGCGACGGCAAGAAAATGAGCCGCGTTTCAGTTTGGAAAGACCTTGCCGAAATCGGCCGTTTAAGCGGCATTCCGGGCAAACTTCACCCCCACCTTTTGCGCCATACTTTTGCAACACACCTGCTTGGCGGCGGGGCAGATTTGCGCTCTCTGCAGGAAATGTTGGGCCATGAAAGCCTAAATACCACCCAAATTTATACCCATGTAAATACCCAAGATCTGAAGAGAAAGCACAAATCAGCACACCCAAGAGCGTAAGTGTGCTCTAACAAAAAACCTATTTAAAAGCAATACTCTTTAAAGTTTTTTCTTCCCCCCAAACTTTTTAACTGATAAAATATAAGTATAGTAGTAATGGAGGAAAAATGAAAAAACTAATTAAAATTGCAACTTTAGTGTTATCCGTTTGCTTTGCCGGTCAAATTGCTGTTGCAGCTGGTTTTGCTTTATATGAATTCAGCGCAAGAGGCAATGCTATGGGCGGTGCCGTATTAGCAGGGGAAGCAGAACCTGCATCTTTGGCACTTAACCCGGCCTTAATTACCCAATTACCCGGCAAACAAGTCCAATTATCAACAACTCTTGTTACCGCAAAAATTGAAGATGTTGAATATGGCGATAAAAAAACAAGCACAGATAGAGAATGGTGGCCTTTGCCCGCTTTATATTACACACAACAGCTTAATGATAAATGGTGGCTCGGTCTTGGTGCTTTTACCCGCTTTGGTTTAAGTAATGATTATCCTGATAAGAATTGGATGGGAGCTAAAACATTATACCATGTCGGTGTTGTAACCTATACTATTCAACCGACAGTTGCTTATCAAGCAACAGATAAACTTGCCGTTGCAGCCGGTTTAGAAGTTCAATACTTAAACTTTACAGAAAAAGTTCGTATTTATGGAACACCTACCGCTTATTCAGATTTAGATTTAGACGGCGATAGCGTTGCATTCTCAGGTATGCTTGCTTTCTTCTATAATGCAAATGAGAAGGTTAACTTCGGCGGTAGCTTCCGTATGAGAAATGACCACAGCGTTAAAGGTCCCAATAATTATGGTACAAATATGTTAGGGTTCAATGATACCGGTGATTTCTGGGGCGATATTACCTTCCCCGCACAACTTGCTTTAGGTGCTTCTTACAGACCTACCGATAAATGGTTATTTGAATTTAACTGGACCAATATTTTCTGGAGCTGCTTTAGATCTATTGATATTTACTTTGACCACAGACCCGGAGATGGGGCACATGGACTTATGGGTGACCCCCAAAGTAATATGAAAGAATATCAAGATGCTTACAGAATCGGTATCGGTGCAGAATATACTTTGAGTGAAAGAACAAAACTCCGCGGTAGCTTCATTTTTGATAAATCACCTATAAATGATAGATTTATGGATGTTATGCTTCCCGCTGATGATAGATATATCGTAGGTATCGGTGCAGGTTTTGATTTAGGCAAAAGTGTGATTTTAGACCTCAGCTATAATGCTTTATTTATTCAAGGTTTAAGCGGTGTTGCAGCAGACCAAACAACACATGTTGACTACAAGAGTTCTATGAGCCACTTATTTGGCCTTTCAGTTAGATACACTTTCTAACCTAAAATTAAAACAAATTAAACCCCCTGCAAAAAAGCAGGGGGTTTTTATTTACTCTTGTAAACATTTACATTTTATAATAATATATATTTATGAGAACCCCTAAACTTTTTACTTTATTTATTTTACTTACCCTACCGCTTTTTGCGCAAAAAAATGCAATTATTGTGGAAGGGCCTTACGGGTCAACACAAAAACAATTATCTTCCCAAGAAGAAGCTAAACAAATTACAGATTTAAACAGAAAAATTGAAGAACTTAATAAAGCAGCTAAAGCAGAAGAATATCAATATGTTCAAGAAGAAGCCTTAAAACTGCTTGCCCAAGATGTTAAAGATTCAAGAGTTGAACGCTTGCTTGCTTTAAGTTATGAAAAACAAAGCGATTGTAAAAATGCAATTTATTATGCCACACAAGCAATAGCTCTGCAACCGGCTGATGCCCAGGCCTATGCCGTGCGCGCAAGTTGCTATTATAAAAACGGCGATACTTTAAGAGCAACCGAAGATATTGAAACCGCTTTAAAATTAAATCCCAATTATCTTTTTGCAAAAGATTTAAAAAATTTAATTGATAATTATGATACACAAATCGTAAAGAAAAAATATCAGGCAAAAAACCGCAAAAGATTGCCCTCTTGGTTTTTGCCTTATTTAATCTGCGTGCTGATACTTATAGGGCTTTTGCTTTTATTACATTTCAAGACTATATATGCCCTAAAAGATAAAAAAGGAACGGCCTATCAAGGCATTAATATTAAAGAAAAATATAATTTTATCCGCCAAATAGGTGAGGGCGGTATGGGTAAAGTTTACGAAGCCTATGATAATGTTTTAAAAAGACGTGTTGCCGTAAAAAGAATACGCCCCGAACTTTTAAAAAGTGATTATGTAAGAGAACAATTTTTGGCCGAAGCACGCTTGGTTGCTATGCTGCGCCACCCGTGCATTGTGGAAATTTACACAGTTATTGAAACAGCAAACAGCCTTTACTTAGTGTTTGAATATGTGGAAGGCCAAACTTTGGAAACCCGCCTTGATATTGATAATAATTTAAATCTTGAACAAGCAAAAAATATATTTTCTTCCGTATGCAAAGGGCTTGCTTATGCCCATAGCCAAGATATTGTGCATTGCGATTTAAAGCCCGGTAATATTATGATTGCCGATAGCGGAATAGCAAAAGTTATGGATTTTGGGGTAGCAAAAAAAGTGGCAGGCGGCGCAAAAAAAGAAGCAAAAAATTTGGCCGGAACGCCGGCTTATATGTCGCCGGAGCAACAACAGGGTATTATGTCAAAACAATCGGATATTTACTCGCTTGCGGTTTGTTTATATGAAACGCTATGCGGGCAGGTGCCTTGGTCTATTGAAGGTTTTGATGTGGAAACAAAAAAGATTGTTCCGCTTTCAAAATTGGTGCCTAATATCCCACCCGCCGTTGATGCTTTGATTGAACGCTGCTTGCAAACAGACCCAGCACAAAGAGTGCAAAGCGTAGAAGAATTTTGGGAAAGATTATCTAAAGCATAAAATAAAAATATATTCTTTTTTTGTGCTAAAAATGGTATCCTTTATTTAGATAATAGTTGTTTTAATTATGAAGATTTTTTGGGAGATTTTATTGTGCAGAAAACTTATGTATTAAAAGACAATAAAATTGTGGAAGATGAAAATGTAAGCGCAAATGCTTGCGATGTTTTGCTTTTTGTGGACCCTACTTCCGCCGAGCAACAATATTTAATCAATGAATTAAAAATTGACGAACATACGCTTGCTTCCGCAATGGACCCAGAAGAATTGCCCCGTGTAGAACAAGAACCAAACCACACCGCTTTGATTTTGAATAGACCGCGCAATTATTCCGGCAAGGACCAACTTGTTTTTAAAGTTGCTTCTATGGGTTTATTTTTGTTTAAAGATAAACTCGTTATTGTTATGACGGAAGATATCCCGCTGTTTATAGGAAAAAGATTTAATAATGTTGTTTCCACACAAGATGTTTTCTTGAAAATTATTTATAATGCTATTGCCCATTACCTTGAACACTTGCGCGTTATCAATATGATTTCAGAAGAGATTGAAAAGAAAATGGCAGAATCGCTTGATAATAAATATCTGCTTAATTTATTCAGTCTTGAGAAAAGTTTGGTGTATTATATCAGCGCAATTACCGCAAACGGCTTTGCTTTTGAAAAGTTAAGAACTTTTTCCACGCGTCTTGGTTTTGATGAAGCAAGCAGAGAAACACTTGATGATATTATAGTTGAAAATACCCAATCACAAAAACAAGCGGAAATTTACTCCGACATTTTAGCCGGCCTCATGGATGCAAGAGCCTGTATCGTAAATAACAACTTAAACTGGCTTATTAAACGCTTAAACAATATCACTATCGGTATTATGGTGCCGACTTTCGTTGTTAGCGCATTTTCTATGAACGTGCGCATACCGCTGGCCCAGCATTATTATGCTTTCTGGATAGTTATGGCGCTTGGTCTTCTTTCCGTATGGCTTATGATTTCCATTTGGAAATATAAAAAATGGTAAATTTATTTTGATGTTTGATAAAAACCCCCTTCGTAAAAGAAGGGGGTTTTTGTTTAGAACTTCAATAAAATTTTAATCATAACTAACCATCACCTTACCACCTCTCTACTATAATTAATAATACCATTTTTTTAACAAAAAAAAAAGAGGTCTCTGCCCCTATTTTTATTAAATTTACAAAATCTTTAGATTCTCACCAAAATTTAGGCAAAAATTGCCGCTTTTAAACGATTTAACTTTTTTCTACTCTACCATTATTTTTATACTACCATACTACTATACCGTGATATTACTATACCACTATCTCGT
>JAZKZM010000202.1:0-1118 GCA_045612685.1 Elusimicrobiaceae bacterium | reverse complement strand
TAGAATTATTAGTCGTTGTTTTAATTATAGGAATATTGGCAAGTATAGCCGTTCCGCAATATCAAAAAGCAGTTTTAGAAGCCAATTTGTATAAAGGTATACCTTTGGTAGAAAGTTTATACCAAGCCCAGCAGGCTTATTTTTTAGCCCATGGAAATTATGCAACAAATATTGATGATTTGGATGTTTCTATTCCTACGGATTCTTCTTGCACGAAAGACCAAGGGGATGGATCTTCATATTATGTGTGCGATTTTGGAAGAGTTGGCTTAACCTCAGATTATTCATATATTGAGTATATATATAGACCAAATAATAAGATTCAGATTTCTTATGTGCATGTTTTAAAGGATTGGGATTACCCTTCTTACGGCTTAAATTATAAAGCAGGAGATAGATATTGTTATGCTTCTGCTGTAAATAATACTCAAACAGCCAAAGCTGTTTGTGAAAGTATTGGCGGAGAAATACTAGAAAATAATAGTCCTTCTTGGTATTATTATAAGATAAAATAATTTAGTATTACAAGGCAGAAAATTTAATTCCTTAAATCTCTTTCTGATAAATTCTGTAGGTTTTTGTTTTGTGGCAGCCGGCTTCTTCTACGACGGAAATTATCCCTTTATTATCTTCTAAAAGCCAAGAAAGTTCTGCCTTGTTCCAACCGCTTTTAACGCCGTCAACAACCACATGTTTAACAAGTAGTAAATCAAGACCTCGGTTTCTGTGTTTTGGGTCAACGCCAAGCATAATCATACGGATATCGCGTATTTTACGCCAAGCCATAATTGCTTTTGGCAGTTTAAATAAATTAAAAACAGAGCCGTTTAAAATCTTTAAAACAGGGTTCATATTAGGTATAGAAATTGCAAAGGCAGCCGGCTCGCCGTCAATTTCTATAACGGAAGTTATTTCCGGCTTTAAAATTAATTTTAATTGTTTGGCAAGTTCGGCAATTTCTGCTTTTGATATAGGCACATTGCCCCAATTTTCCGCCCAAGAAGCATTATATAATCTTCTTATCATATCATCTTCTTCATCAAAATTTTTCAAATTAATATGGCGTTTTGTAATTGATTTGTTTTTTTCAATTCTATGTAAAATCTTTTTCATCCTTG
>JAZKZM010000201.1:0-3216 GCA_045612685.1 Elusimicrobiaceae bacterium | reverse complement strand
GCCAACGATTGACATGTTGCCAATGAAAATGTTGATTAGTTCAGGAAGTTCATCAAGAGACGTGCTTCTTAAAATTTTACCGTATCTTGTAAGACGCTTTTCATCTGGTAAAAAATTTCCGTTTTCATCTTTTTCGCAAGTCATGGTTCTAAACTTTATAAGTTTGAAAACTTTTTCTTCAAGTTGAACTCTTGCGGCTTTTTCCTCGGCGAGTTCTTTTTGTAAATTATCAAGAGAGGTCTTTAAAGTTTCAATTTGAGAAGCCTGCTCCTGCATTGTTTTTTGTAAATCTTCTTTTTGGGCGATTAAATCATTATATTTCTTTTCAAGGGTGCTATATTCTTCTTTTTTAGAATTAGAGGCTTCCTGTAATTGCGTAAATAAAACAGTGCCCTGGGTTGCTTTTTCCTGTGCTTTTGAAAGTTGTTCTTTTAAGGAAGAAAGCTGCTGGGTAAGCATAGTTTTATTTGCCGTCTCTTTAGCGCTAAAGGCCGCTTGCATACGGGCAATTTTGCCTTTAAGTTCGCTAACGCTTTCTTCTTCGTTTTTAAGTCTTTCCTGCGCGCTTAAAAGTTTATTTTCCAATACGGAAACTTGCTTTTGGGCCTCTTCTTTTAAAACTCTTGTTTCTTCTTCGGATTTGGCTTTAAAAGAAGCAAGGGCTTTATTTTTTTCTTCCACTTGGGCAAGCAAGGAAATTTTTTGGGTTAAAATAGTTTTTAATTCATCTTCAAGAGCATTTTTCTGCAAGTCAAACATTTGCTTATCAGAGGTGTTAGAATTTAAAGCGCTATATTTGCCCTGTAAAGTTTCATAATCTTTTTTGAGGTCTTCAATTTGTTTAAGATATTGGCTGTTTTCTTTCTCAATATCTTCTTTTGAAGCAAGTAAAGAAGAAACTTGTTCTTCCAAAAGTTGTTTTTGTTTTTGGGCCTCGGCTAAGTTAGCAGATAAATTTTGATATTCTAAATTTTTATTTCTGTATTTATTTTGTTCTTCCTGTAAAGTTTTTTGTAAGGCGGAAATTTCCCTTAAATTTGCATCTTTAAGCAAGGCAACTTCGGCAGGGGTATTTTCCTGCGGGGGATTATCTTCAAGTTCTTTAATTGCCTGTTTAAAAGAATCTATTTGGGCTTGCAAAGTTTTTATAAAACTTTCCTGTTGATGACAAACGGATAAAGTTTGTTTGACTTGGGCGGCAAGTTCGGCGGTTTTTTGGTCTTCCTGATTATAATTATTTTCAAGAAGTTTAAGTTGTTCGCCTTTGATTAAATTGATTTCTTGCTCGTATTTATTTTTTAAATTAAAAAGCGTTTCAAGGTGCTGGCTTGCTTTTGCAAGAAGGGCCGCCTTAGAACCTTGAGTTTTGGCAAGAGAAGTTTCCAAGAATAAAATATTTTCCCTTAAAGAACCGGCAAGGCCTGCCTCTGCTTTAGAAGCAAGAAAAGCCTGTTGAAGTTGGCTTTGCAAAGAAGATATTTGACCTTGATATAAATCTTTATCGCCGGCAAGGGCTTTTTGTCTAAAATCTTCAAGTTGGCTTTGCAAAGCAATGGTTTGGGCTTCCTGTTGTTTAAATTTATCTTCGGTTTTTGCTAAATCAAAACGCAAGGCCATTATTTGACGGGTCTGCTCGGCTGAGGCTTTAAAAGATTCAAGTTTTTCATGGCGGATTTTGGCAATTTCTTCTTCTAAGACCTTTTTTTCTTCCAAGGCCATATTAAGTTGTTGTTCTAAACGATTATATTTAAAGCCGTGCTGAGATTCGTCTTGAAATTGATTTAACTGCATACGCAAGGCAAGCAGTTCTTTTGTTTGTTCGGCTGATTTTCTTAAAGATTCAAGTTTTTCATTTTTAGCGCGTTTAACTTCGCTGTTTAAGGCAAGGTTAATGGCTTTCAAGCGAGAAGTTTTTTCTCTAAGTCTTGCAATTAAATTTTGGTCTTGACGGACAAGGCCTTCTTCGTATTGCAAGCGCGCTTTGACGATATTATCAAGACTGCCTTTTAAAGTATCTATGGTTGTTGAAATATTATTAAAGAACTCATCATTTGCTTTGATAGAAGAAACATAATTTGTAGGTGCCGGTTGTTCTTCAAAAAGTTCAGAAGGCAAAGAAGAAAACTCTTGCTCTTTTGAAGTATCTGCAATTTGATTTTGGATATCGGCAATTTTGGTTTCAAGTTCTTTTATGCTTTCATCTTTATCTTTTTGTAAATCAATATTAAAATCTTTTGTATCGGGTGTGGTTGGAGTAGGATTTGCCTTTATAGCTGTTAAAGTTTTTTCTAAAGGATTATCATTTGCGGCCACAAAGGCATCAATATCAAATTCGTCGGTAAAAGGGAAGGCCTCTTCCAAAATTTGTTGCTTTGGGCGTGGTGAAATTGCCGCCTCATCTTTAGCCATAGCATCTAAAAATGCCTGGGCATCCGGTTGATAATCATTATTTTCCTGTTCCATAAAAAACCCTTAAAACTACTCTTTATCAATTCTTTCTAATTCTTTAATTAAGCCCTGTAAGGTTGGCTGTAAATTGTTTATATACTCATTTTCAAAAGAAGAAACCCTTTTTTCCAAATTAGCGATAGCGTTTTTTGTATCGGTAATTTGCTTTTCCTGCAGAAGGCGCATTTCCTCAATTTGATAATACATATCTTTGATTTTTTCCTGAAGGGAAAGTATATCCCTAACTTCCGGCGTGGCAGCCGAAGTGGAAAAAATACGCTTTGCATCTTTGGCAGCGGTGCTGGCTGCGCTTGAAACCTCGTCAATGATATCAAACTCATCAAAAGATGCGCTTGGCAAAGCTTGTCGGTATTTTGCTATAAAATAAACTAGCAAAAACAAACAAATAACAAACCCGACTGAAGATAAAATTAATGTTGTAGGCATATATTTAATGATAGCATATTTTGATAAATAATAGAAACTATTTTTAGGCCTAAAATAAGCCTTTTAAAATGCTCTTATTTTCCTTTTAAATTTCACTATACGAAGCTACACGACCCCAAACAAAAAACTTGATTTTCAAAAAAAAAAAAATAGAATTGAATTATCAAAAGAAAGGAGAGATGCTGAGCAAAAACACCTCAGCATGACGATTATTAATAATTCGTCATTCCGGAAGGTCTTTGTCCGGAATCTTCATCGCTAAATATAGGAGAAAAGAAAATGAAAAAAGGTTTTACCTTAATTGAATTATTAGTTGTTGTT
>JAZKZM010000200.1:0-2665 GCA_045612685.1 Elusimicrobiaceae bacterium | reverse complement strand
ATTGCTTCTGTGTCTACTTGTTTTACTTTTCCGTTTTCATCAAGATATTCTTTATTTTGCGGGATTTTTTCTTGATAAGGCTTTGCACTATCTATTACTTTTGGCGCGTGTAATACCGCTCCGTATAAAAACGGCATTATTGTTTGGCACTCTAGTTTATCTTTTCCAAGAACTTCTTTTACTACTTTACAACTGCTTACCGCGCTTTTTAACATTTCTTTACTTTGCGCGCTGCCTTCTTCGGCTAGTAATTCCGCTAGTTCTTCCCACGCATTACTTCCGTCTTCGCGTTGCGTCCAAATGGATACTTCGCCAAGATAATTGCCGTTATAGGCTATTGCTTCTGATATTCCGCCAAAACCGCCTATTCCTTTGCCACCGTTATTATTTTCTTTTACAAATCTTTTCTTGATATATCTTTTTATGTTTTGATATGCTTTCCATCTTAACAAGACCGCACTGCCGTTTATTAAACTATCGCCTGCGGCAAGCCCTTCTTCGTTTTCTTCTATAAATCTTTCTACTTTTGATATTGCTTCCTTTGTCCCTTCTAAATAACTTAACCCTTCTAAAGAGATAAACGCATTTTGGCAAGCTTCTGCGTCTTTATAACTTGCTTCTATTATATTCCAATCTTCTCTTGTAAGAGTAGGATATACCCCCGGCTTATCATAGCCGATATATTTATCTGCCCCTTGTTTTGAAAGAGTTTTGCTGCCCTTTCTATACGCGCAAGGCTCATTTTCAAGCGCTTCAAGTAATATTTGCTCAACAGAGCCTCTGTCTTCTATTATTTCGCCGGGCTTGCTTTCGCTGTTTAATAAAACTACAAGTAATTCGCGCGCTGCTCTTTTAGCGGCTTTACTATTTGTGGCTTTGTAGGCCGATATTATCTTTTTGCCTTCCGCTTTTAAGTATTTCTTGCCGGCCTCTTCTTGCGCCCGTGCTTCTTTGATTTGCCAGGCGGCATATTCTTTTTCATATTCTTTATAGCTTGTTTTGACTTCTTTTTCTTTCCTTTCTTTCCAGGCGTTTAATTCTTCTTTACTCTTTTTCTCAAGATAGTTTAAATGATTTGTTGTTTCCCAGCTTAAATCGCTGAACCACAAGGCCTGCCTTATTTCTTTTTCTATTTCTTCACTAGCTCTTATGTATTCTTCTTCTACTGCTGTTTTATATTCTTGCTCGTAGACTTTATAACTCTTTTTGCCTTCTATTGTTTTTGTGTCGCTTTGCGCGCTTTGCGTAAATTGGGTTTTTATTTCGCTAAGATAATTTTGACACGCTATATCAGAATTTTTATTTATGCACTCTTTATAATTATTGTTTCCGATTGAATTATAACTTTCTTCCAATACTGCTTTTATTTCTTTAGAAAGTTTTTCATTTTGAGGTAAAGTTAAGGCGGCAAAAGCCTCGCCGCTGATATTAAATAATAATACCAGCGCTAGATTTATGGCTATTATTTTTTTAACCAATTTTTTTATCTTTTGCCCCATATTTATATTATTATGTTTTTTATTAAATAACACAAGAGCCTTTAGACCCATTGTTTTCTAGGTCTAAAGGCCCATTAGCAAACCTTTATTTAACTTATAATACTTTAAATAACTTGCTGTTTTTTAGTTTCTGTATCTCGTCATATTTTTCAATAGCATTAATACTATGTATATTATACAGAGCCTTTGAGCCTTCCTCAATTACTTCCGTATATTCTTTTGTATCTGCGCCAACATTATCTACATAAATAAGTTTTTTAACAACAGTGTAAATAGCATCTGTTGCGCGGTCTCTTTCTTGCTCGCCATAACTTATTATAGGAAGGGTCTTCATAGCAGCAATAAGACCTTTTTTAGTTTTTTCTCTTTTCTCTTGATAGCGCGCCCCTTCTTGTCTGCTACCGGCAGTGCTGAAAGGAGAATCATTTTGTGTTCTAATAAGAGCTTCTTTAAAAGTTCTTTTATTTATATTAGAATTTTCCACTATATTTAAAGCAAAATCATATATACCCTTTCTATCCATTTGGTAAAAGTGATAATGAAAGAAGGCACTATAAACAGTTTCCATAACTTCTAATTTTTGCGCCATACTAAATTCTTCTCTATCTTTACCGCTATAACCGCTTTTTGTTCTTGTAGTTAAATTATGAATAGCCGCATGCAAGAAAGCTCTTTTATCATAGGTTTTACCTTCATAAACAACTTGAGTTTTAACACTACCGATAAGCGGTTTTGCTTCTGTTAAAACTTCCATATATGTTTTACTATTAAATTTGTTTATGAGAAATTTATAATCTGCATTATAGCTGTCAGCCGCTTTTGTAAGTTCGGCTTTTAGCTGTTCTAAAGAAGCGATATCTTCTTTTGATAATTCTTTACTGATTTCAACAGCAAAGGCATTTATCGTTAAAGCTAGTAAAACAAAAGATGCCCCTAAAAACGATAATATCTTTTTCATAGTGGTATCCTCCCTTCTTAATCTATAGTTAGAGTTTATTAAAATATCAATCAAAAAACAAGGGTTTTTAGGCCTATTGAAAAATAGGTCTAAAGACCCATATATTTATTGCTTATATTTTATTTTTTATAATTTAAGACTATATCTAAAACAAGGTCCGCTGTCTTATAAAAAGTTTCAATATCAAGGCATTCTTTGGTGGTATGTT
>JAZKZM010000199.1:0-5475 GCA_045612685.1 Elusimicrobiaceae bacterium | reverse complement strand
ATTGGATACCCTATATCAAAGTTATCAGTCCGCAAGAAATTAAAGATAAAGTCAAAAACACCATTGAAAATTATTTAAAGCAAATATAATTTGGTCGTAAAAAAGGGGCTTTTTATTAAAAGCCCCTTTCTTATTTTGTTTTGTTATAAAACATTCATATCTTCAAGCATTTCTTTTAAACCTGTTTCTAAAGTGTACTGCGGTTTAAAACCTGCTTTTTTAATTTTTGTTATATCTGCAAAACTTTCTTTTATATCGCCTGCACGGGACATTTCAAAATTTATTTGTGGTTTATAATTAAATAATTTGCTTAAAATTTCTACAAGTTCAAGCAAAGTGTAATGTGCCCCTGCTGCAACATTATAGACTTGGCCATTACCCAAATTAAGTGCGGCAAAGATATTTGCCCTTGCTATATCTTTTACAAAAACAAAATCTCTTGTTTGTTTGCCGTCGCCAAAAATAGTTAGCGGTTGTTTTTTTATAAACGAATCAACAAATTTTGCAATAACTGCGGCATAAGCACTATTGGGGTTTTGCCTTGGCCCAAAAACATTAAAATAGCGCAAGGTTGCAGTAGGTAAATTATAAAGCAAATTATACATTTGCAAAAATTCTTCCCCTTGCAATTTGCTTAAGGCATAAGGGCTTTGGCAAGCAGGTTGTGCATTTTCCGCACAGGGGGGCAAAGTTTTATCCCCGTAAATCGCAGCAGAAGAAGATAAAACTACCTTTTTTACCTTAATTTCTTTTGCAAATTCAAGAATATTCAAAGTCCCTTGTGTATTAGTTAAAAATGTTTCTGCTGGTTCAGCCACGCTTTGCGGTACTGATATTTGCGCCGCTAAATGCAAAATATAATCAATTTTTATGGGTAATTTGGCAATATCTTCTTTATTTTTTATATCGCCGTTAATAAAAGTTATTTTATCTGCAATATCTTTAAGGTTATCTAAATTGCCGCTTGAAAGGTTATCAAACACTATCACTTTTTGTGCTTTTTGCACAAGCAAATGGGCTATGTGGGAGCCAATAAATCCAGCCCCGCCCGTTATAAGCCAAGTATTTTCTTCTAAAATTTCCATATTTATATTTTAACATTTTATTCACTATCAAGGCACTTTTTATTGTAATGCGGTTATAAAATAATCTAAAAGAGATTTTTTGTATATTTCCCCTTGCTAAAATCTATAGAATTTCAACTTGTCTGCCACCCCATATTTTGATAAAATATAAATATACCACTTTAAGATAAATATATTACAAAAAATATATTTTATTTAGCTTAGGTAATGCATAAAAAAGGGGCTTCTAAATCTAATGAAAGAAAAATTACTTTTAGTCGGGGCCGGCGGTTTTGGCCGTATTGCTATGGAACACGCTATCAAGCAGTATGATTGCGCCTTTGTTGATGATTCTTACCCCGAAACAAAAGAAGTTTGTAATATACCCGTCGTCGGTAAAATCAGCGATTTAGCTGCTTTATTTAATACCTATAAAAAACTTATTGTTGTTATAGGCAATACAAAACTGCGCGAAAGTATTTATCAGCAGGCAACAAAAATAGGGTATGACTTTCCAAATATTATTGCTACAAGTGCCTATATCAGTCCTTTTGCCACTATCGGCAAAGGTTGCGTAATTTTAAACAATGTCGTTATTCAAAATCAAGCGCAAATCGGTAATGGCGTTTTATTAAATCCCGGGGTGGAAGTCCATCATAATTGTTCCGTTGGGGATAACTCCCTTATTTATTCTAACTCAGTTGTCAGAACTTATGCCAAAATAGGCCAAAGGGTTCTAATCGGCAGCACTGTTTCTATAAGTGTCGGTGCTGTTGTTAAGGATGATGAGGTCGTGCCGGATGGTTCAACCGTAAAATGAATAAAAATAAACTAAAAATTCTTATGGTTTGCCAGCATTATTATCCTGAACGCTTTCAAATTCAGGATATTTGCGAACAAATGGTTCAAGACGGCCACGAGGTTACTGCTCTTGTCGGATTACCTAATTACGAAACAGGGCGTGTTTTGAAAAAATATAAACACGGTAAAAACCGTAAGGAAACAATTAACGGTGTCCAAGTTTTCCGCACTTTTGAAATCGGCCGCCGTAAAGGCGTTTTTTGGCGCATGTTAAACTATTTCAGTTATACTTTGTCTTCTTCTTGGTATGCTATGCGCAATAAGAAAAAATATGATATTGTTTTTTCCTATCAGTTATCACCTGTGTTTATGCTTTTGCCTGCTGCTATTATTGCTAAAAAACAACATATTCCGCTTTATGTTTATTGTCTTGATTTATGGCCCGAATCTATGAAGGCCATGCCACCGGGCGATAAAGCAATTATTTTTAAACCTATACATTGGATAAGCCGTTATTTATATAAAAAGGCTGATGAAATTTCCGTCCAATCAAAAAGTTTTTTTGAATATTTTGAAAAAGTTAATGATATCTCAAAACAAAAACTTTCTTATATTCCGCAAATGGCTTCATCGGAATATCTTGATATGGATTTTACTTCTGATAACGGTATTATAGATTTTGTCTTTCTCGGCAATATCGGCAACGCCCAAGATATAGAACTTATCATTAACGCTACCGAGAAAAATAAAGATTTAAAAGATTTTGCGGTTCATTTTGTGGGTAGCGGCGTCTTTTTAGATAAAGCAAAACAGTTGGTTAAGAAAAAAGGACTTGAAAATATAATTTCATTTTACGGTCGCAAACCGCTTGAAGAAATGCCACAGTATTATAAACTTGCCGATGTCTGCCTTGTCACTCTTAAAGGTGGCAGCATTATCAGCAAAACTATTCCTGCTAAAGTGCAAGGCTATATGGCAGCGGGCATCCCCATTTTAGCTGCTTTAGATGGCTTCGGGGCTGAAGTTATTAATGAGTCCGGCGCGGGCATCTGCGTGCCTACAGGCGATTTGGAAAAATTTTCCGCCGCGATGCGCGATTTTATTTTAAATTATAAAAATTATTCTTCTTGCTCAAAGAAAGCAAGGGAATATTTTAAACAAAATTTTACAAAACGCAAAATGGTAGATTCTTTGGAATCAAAACTGCAAAATTTAATTAAAACTAAGGGAGAAACAAAATGAAAAAATCCTCATTCAACGGTGCAACTTTAATGATTACCGGTGGCACAGGTAGCTTTGGTAATACTGTTCTAAAACACTTTTTAAAAAGTGATATAGCGCAAATCCGCATATTTTCCCGCGACGAAAAAAAGCAAGATGATATGCGCCATGAACTCCAAGCCAACCAGCCCGAATATGCCAAAAAAGTCAAATTTTATATTGGCGATGTCCGCAATGCTCAAGCCATAAAAGATGCTATGTATGGGGTTGATTATGTTTTTCACGCTGCTGCTTTAAAGCAAGTTCCTTCTTGCGAGTTTTTCCCTATGGAAGCAGTTAGAACAAATGTTATCGGCACAGATAATATGCTTCATGCTGCTATGGAATGCGGCGTTAAACGCGTTGTTTGCCTTTCCACCGATAAAGCCGCCTACCCTATCAATGCTATGGGTATTTCAAAAGCCATGATGGAACACGTTATTTATGCTAATGCCCGCGTCGCAGCAGAACGTGGCAACACCGTTATTTGTTGCACAAGATATGGCAATGTTATGTGTAGCCGCGGTTCTGTTATTCCCTTGTTTATCGACCAAATTAAAAATAAACGCCCGATAACAATTACTGACCCTAATATGACTCGCTTTCTAATGAATCTTGATGAGGCAGTTTCTTTGGTTCAGTTCGCTTTTGAAAATGCCAATCCCGGCGATTTATTTATTCAAAAGGCAGATGCTTCAACCATCGGTGATCTTGCAAAAGCCGTTCAAAAACTTTTTGGCCAAACGGAAACAAATATCATCGGCACCCGCCACGGCGAAAAACTTTTTGAAACTTTAATGACCCGCGAAGAACGCCTTAGAAGCCAAGATATGGGCCAATATTTCCGCGTCGCCACCGATAGCCGCGATTTAAATTATGATAAATTTATCGTCAAAGGCCAAGTTCAAACCATGGCAGATGAGGCCTACACAAGCCACAACACAAACCGCCTTGATGTAGAAGGAACTGTCAAAAAATTATTAACAACAGATTATGTCCAAAACGAATTAAAACAGAGGTAAAATTCTTTGTGAAAACCGATATGGATGTTCAAAATATTTATTTCAATACATTTAGTAAATCTCTATCTTCATTTTTAAAGGGTTTTGCTATCTTATTAATTTTAATTTGTCATATCGGGAATCAATTTACTCGTTTTACTACACCGCTGGGAGGTATAGGAGTTGCTATATTTTTGTTTCTATCCGGATATGGCCTTACTTGTTCATTATATAATTCCGGTAATAAATATTTCTGGCGTAAGCGTATTGTTGCTGTTTTTGTGCCCTATCTCTTATTGCAATTACTGACATTTAATTTACATCCATATACAGGTTTTTATGATTTTATCTTAGATCTTACGCTTATTCATCCGCTTATGCCAATGGGTTGGTTTCTAAACTATTTGCTTATTTGGTATATTATTTTTTGGTTGACGAGTTTTATATCTAAAAAAAATTTGCGTACAATAATTTTAGGTGTTTTTACTATTGCTTTATGTTGTATCACTTATCATTTTCACAAATTTATACGATTTGAACAATCTTTTTCTTTTTTCTTAGGTTATATTACAGCTACATATAATATGGACTTATTTTTTAAGGGTAAGAAGTGGATAATGGCATTTATAATTGGAATTGTTTTAATTGGTATTAAACAAATTCAAAGTATTCATTCTTTTTTGGGAATAGATTTGGCAATTAAATTATTTTTTCTTTGGGCTATTTTAGCTTTTGTAAAAAATATAAGCAATATATCTTCATTTGTACAAAAATTTTTAATTTATATAGGTGGAATTTCATTTGAAATTTATCTTATACAGGCTTATATGTGTAATTTATTCATATTACCTTATTCTAAGGTAATATTAGGAATAGTTGTATTTGTTAGCAGTATTGTCTTAGCTGTTATATTTCACTATATTATAAAATTTATAAAGCCGGCTATTAGCCGAGTTCTATTTATAAAAAGAGGATAAAATAGATAATATGAATATACTCATAACCGGTGCTAAAGGTTTTGTAGGCAAAAATTTAGTAGCCAATTTACAGGCAATTAAAGAAGGCAAAAACCGCACACGTCCAAATTTAACTATCGGTGAAATTTTTGAGTTTGATGTTGATACGCCAAAAGAAAATTTAGATTCTTTTTGCCAAAAGGCGGATTTTGTTTTTAATTTAGCCGGCGTTAACCGCCCGCAAGATCCAAAAGAATTTATGCAAGGCAATTTTGGTTTTGCTTCAACTTTGCTTGATACTCTTAAAAAGCACAAAAACACTTGCCCTGTTATGCTTTCTTCTTCTATTCAAGCAACACTTGCCGGCAGATATGCGGGTTCTGATTATGGCAA
>JAZKZM010000198.1:0-1943 GCA_045612685.1 Elusimicrobiaceae bacterium | reverse complement strand
GACCGCTTGGCCTCCGACTTGAAGTTATCAAAGATTATAGCACCCTTATAGAACTTTCCCCCGATAGTGCTTCTTATAACAGGCGCGGCATTGCTTATGAAAGATTAAAAGACTGGCCAAATGCCATAAAAGATTATGATAAGGCAATAGAACTAAATCCCAAATGGGCTGTGCCCTATAATAACCGCGCCTACTCGCAAATGAAATTAAAAAACTTTAAAGAGGCCAAAAAAGATTTAGATATTTCTTTAAAACTTGCCCCCAAAGCCCCCACGACTTTAATAAATACAGCAGGCTATTATTGGACGGCAAAAAAAGATAAAAAAAATATGTATCGCAATTTGCAAAATGCTTTAAAGAATAATTTTAAAGATTTTGATTCTTTATACGACGAAAACCAAAAAGGTTGGCTGTTTAAAAATATAAATGAAACTTTGGAGTTTCGTTCTTTCAGCGCGCCTTATAGCAAGTAGTCATTTGCTATAGAAAACTAAAATTTGGTATAATTTTATTGTTGGAAGATTTATTATGCCGAGGTAGCTCAATGGTTGAGCAACGGTTTTGTAAACCGTAGGTTGTGGGTTCAAATCCCATCCTCGGCTATATTTTTTTCTTCGTCTTTTTGGTAAATTTGAATTTTTTTTAAACTTCGGATACTCGGGATTGCCATCCCCTCGCGGTATACCTCGTTTAAAAAAACGCTTTTCCAAAGGAAAAGCTAATTAAAATTTACACAAAAATACTTGAAAAAATATTTGCTGTGTTAAAATAAAAAACTAGTCGGTTTGCTTTGGCAAACCTTAAAAAATAATACAAAATAGATTTGCTCTGTTTAGATTATTTTAAACATAAAATCTTTGAAAAAATGTTTGCTAAGTATAGGTAGTTTTAAACTTTGAATCTCGCTTGCGCCTGCTCTAAACATAAAATTTTTGAAAATATATTCGCTCTTTTGGTAGAATATTTCAAAAAATATCTTTGTCCTTTTTGAGTAATATGAAAAAAATATTATCCTTCCTTTTATTTACACTATTTACACTTGGTGCATTTATAGCCGCTTTTGCCGAAGAAAAAACCTATAGTCAAATTGAAGAACTTTACGGCAATGCGATAGTTAGCGTAAATATCGTAAAAAAAGACGGCACTATCTACAACGGCACGGGCTTTATTATTGATAAAAACGGGCTTGTGGCAACAGCGGGCCACTTGGCTAAAGATTCTTTAAGCGTAAACTTTACTTTTAAAAATGGCGTTATTTCTAAAGAAGCGACTTTGCTTGCCTTAAGCGCGGATGAAAATATTGACCTTGCTATTTTTAAAATACCAAATACCAATTTGCCCTATACGATTTTAGGCGATTCAAGCCGCGTTATTGCCGGGCAGGAAATAAGTGTTATCGGCTGTCCGCGCCGTTTACAAAACACTATAACAAATGGCCTTATTTCGCAAATCAGGCAAGTTTCGCCGGAAGTTATTTGGTTTCAAATAAGCGCGCCGATTTCGCCAAGTTCAAGCGGCAGCCCCGTTTTTGATAAAGAAGGCCAAGTTATAGCCATTGCTCTATCTACTCTTGAAGGCGGAGAAAACCAAAATATCAATTTTGCCACCCCCTCAAATTATCTCTTTGACTTAATGAACGAAAATAAAATATCTTTTACAAATCAAATTGCCCCTAAAGAAGAACTTTCTTTGACGGAAAAAATTATAAATTACTTCAAAAGGGCTTGGGAAATTGTAAAAGAACAAGTTTCTTTTATCTTTGATTAAAGGTAATTAGAATTTGCTAAGCAGAGCAAATTGTTTTGCAAGGATTTTGAAGCTAGTTTTAATTAGTTTTTTCTTGTAGAAAAAACGATTTTAGAAATGAGGTATACCGCGAGGGGATGGCAACACAAAGTTTGTGCCCACGGCCCCGCGTATCCGAAATTTCTAAAAAATTAAAA
>JAZKZM010000197.1:0-3524 GCA_045612685.1 Elusimicrobiaceae bacterium | reverse complement strand
GCAACAGGCATTATGCTGCTTGATAAAAATACCCCTATCGGCACGGATATCAAAGAACTTTACGGCAAGCCGGATATTATTTTTAACTTGGAACTTAGCCCCAACCGCCCTGACTTAATGAGCCACCTTGGCGTTGCGCGCGAGTTATCTGTTTTGCTTAATATCCCTTTAAAAAATAAAGAAATTAAACATATTGAAGGCAACGGCAACAGCCTTGAAGTTAATATTTTAACAGACGATAAAGGTTGCCAAAGATATAATGGCAGAATTATAAGAAATGTTAAAAATTGCCCTTCGCCAAAATGGCTTGCTGAAAGATTACAAGCTATGGATGTTAACCCCAAAAATGCTATTGTTGATATCACAAATTATGTTCTTTATGAAATCGGCCACCCCTTGCACGCTTTTGATTTAAACCACTTAAAAGAAGGCAAAATCAATGTGCGCTGGGCCGCTGAAGGCGAAGAATTTTTAGGTCTTGACGGAGTCCAAAGAACTTTGAGCGAACAAAACTTAGTTATTGCCGACGGCCAAAAACCCGTTGCCCTTGCCGGCGTTATCGGCGGAGAAAATGATAGTATTTTGCCCGAAACAAAAGATATCTTTTTGGAAGCGGCCTATTTTTACCCCCCGTGCATAAACAAAACTTCCAAAAAAATGGCAATTTCAACGGAATCTTCTCAAAGATTTGAACGCGGTGTTGATATTGAAAACTGCACCAAAGCAATGGACCTTGCAACCCAACTTATAGTTGAAATTTGCGGCGGTGAAGTTTCAAAAATAAATGATGTTTACCCAAAACCCTACATCGCTAATACCGTTACTTTTACCCCTAAAGATATTGAAAAAATTATCGGTATGGAAATTGAAGAACAAAAGCTAAAAGATATTTTTAGCCGTCTTGGCAAACTTGAAATTTCAGACGAAAAATGGCTCTTTACCCCGCCGACACACAGGCGCGACCTTAATCACAAATGGGATCTTGCCGAAGAAGCCGCAAGATTTATCGGTTTTGATAAACTTGCCGAAAAGGCAGATTCTTCCTACGCTCATTTATACTTTGCCGAAAATCCTAAAAATGTTGATATTGAAAACATTTTGATTGATAAACTTATCGGTCAAGATTTCTTTGAGTGTAAGAACTATGATTTTGTTTCCCAAAAGGAAATTGAAACCCTTGGTTTTGACATAAAAAATTGCCTTGAAATTCAAAATCCGCTTGCACAAGGTATGGAATTTTTAAGGCCGAATATTTTGATGAGTCTTTTGAAAAATATTCACCACAATCAAAACTTTTCAAGAGATAATTTAAGACTTTTTGAAAGCGGAAAAACTTTTAGTTTGCAAAAAGGTTATCCCGTTGAAAACTTTACTATTGCCGGCATTTTAACAGGCAAAACCCCGACACAAAAATTCTTTTTAAGCCCGCAATGCCATTATGGTATTTTTGGCTTAAAAGGCATTATTGAAACTTTGCTCTCAGATTATGAAATCAAACTTGTTCCTTCTCAAAAAGCACCGGTTTATATGCACCCAAAAATCTGCATGGATATTATGCTTGATAATAAAGCAATCGGTATTTTGGGACAAGTTCACCCCTTAACTTTAAAAGCATTTGATGTTAAAAATGATGTTTGGGCTTTTGAGTTTAATTTAAAAAATCTTGAAAAGCATTTTGACGCCCAAACCTTCAAGAAGGCAAAAGATGTTTCCAATTTGCCTTCAAGCGAAAGGGATTTATCTTTCATAATTGATAAGAATATTCCTTACGCCAAAATTCAGCAAGTTTTAAGCCCTATTGACGCAAAATATCACTTAATTGACCTTTACCAGGGTGATAACCTTGCCGAAGGCAAAAAGAGCATGACCTTGCACTTTGAGTTTACCGCAAAAGAAAAAACCTTAACCGATAAAGAAGTCAACGCGGCTATGGAAAATATCTTAAATATACTCAAAGAGCAACTTGGTGCAGCACTTAGATAATGGACGATAGATATAAAAAGTTAGTAAACTTAACCGATAGAGTTGTTAAACGCCTTTCCCTCTTAGAAAAGGAAAGAAGCCAGCTCCTTGCCGACTTAAGAAAGGCACGCGAAGATATTAATTTCCTAAAAAAAGAACAGGAAAAATATAAAACTTTGCGCGCTTGGCAACAACAAACAACAACCATTATCAAACAAGTTCAAACTAAAATTGCTAAAGAAATAAAAAAGATAGAAGAGCAGTCAAGCAAGCCTTATCTGGGAGGTAAAAATGAATAGAAATGAAAGAATGACCCTCACTATAAAAGGTGTTACTTTGGATGATGTTTATTTTGAAAACCTCGGTCCTTTGGAAGTTAATGCGCTTGCCGCTACGGTTGAAAATCAAATAAATAAAATTTCCGTAGAAAGACAAACTCTGGATGTCTTTAAACTTTTTTTATACACCGCTTTACATTTTGCCGCGCAGGCTTATTCTAAGAACGAAACGGCTTCATCTAAAAAGCAGGACGAGCAGGAGCAACTTGATATCGCTATTGATAAACTTTCTTCCGCTTTAAGCAAATTACCCTTGGAGTAAAAATATATGCCCGATTTCTTTGAAGAAGAATTAAACGCCGCCAAACAAAAAAATATGCCGCTTGCCGCGCGTATGGCGCCTAAAACTCTGGAAGAATTTGCCGGTCAGCAAGATATTTTGGCCCCCGGTAAAATGCTAAGGCGTTTAATTGAGGCAGATAAAATAAGGTCGGCAGTTTTCTTTGGCCCGCCGGGTGTTGGCAAAACGGCTCTTGCCCATCTTATTGCTAAAAATACAAAAGCCGTCGTGCGCGAGTTAAACGCCGCTGCCTGTGGTGTCGGCGAGTTAAAACAAATTATAGAAGAAGCCAAATTTAAACAGGAAAACAATTTATCGGGCGCGCAAAAAACACTTTTAATTTTAGACGAAATACACCATTTTAACAAAACCCAGCAAGATGTTCTCTTACCCTCAGTTGAAAGCGGTTTAATTACGCTTATCGGACTGACTACCGAAAACCCCTATTTTTATATAAACAATGCCCTTTTATCAAGATTTTCCGTCTTTGAATTTAAAGCCTTAGATGATGAAGCCCTTGATAAAATTGTTAAAAAAGCCGCCAAAGCGGAAAATTTTAAAATCAAAAAAGACGCAAAAACTTTTTTAATAACTCAAGCAAACGGCGACGCAAGAAGATTATTAAACGCACTTGAACTTGCCGTTTTAACCACCCCCTACGAAGGCGGCCAAAAGGAAATTACGCTTGATATAGCCAAAGAATGTATCCAAGTGCGCCACTTAAATTATGATAAAAAGGGCGATAATCACTACGATATCATTTCCGCTTTTATTAAATCTATGCGCGGCTCAGACCCTGATGCTGCAATATATTACCTTGCAAGACTGTTGGCTGCTGGAGATTTGCCTAGTGCTTGTCGCAGGCTTTTGGTGTGCGCTAATGAGGATGTAGGTCTTGCCTACCCACAGATAATTCCAATAGTTAAAGCGGCAGTAGATACAGC
>JAZKZM010000196.1:0-2817 GCA_045612685.1 Elusimicrobiaceae bacterium | reverse complement strand
AAAGATATTGAACTTGAAGATAAATTTGAAAATATGGGCGCACAATTGATTCGCGAAGTCGCCTCAAAAACAAATGATATCGCAGGCGACGGCACAACAACCGCCACCGTTCTTGCAAGCGCTTTGCTTAATGAAGGTATCAAAAATATTACTGCCGGTGCAAACCCGACTTTTGTTAAAAAAGGTATTGAAAAGGCAGTTGTAGCAGTTAAAGAAGAACTTAAAAAAATGCAAAAACCTGTTAAAACCAAACAGGAAAAAGCACAAATTGCAACAATTTCCGCCAATGATAAAGTTATCGGTGATTTAATTGCCGAGGCAATGGATAAAGTCGGTTTTGAAGGTGTTATTACCGTTGAAGAAGGCAAAACCGCCGATACTACTTTGGAAGTTGTTGAAGGTATGCAATTTGACAGAGGTTATATCTCTCCCTATTTCGTTACCGATTCCGAAAGAATGGAATGTGTTTTGGAAGATTGCGCAATTATCATTACCGATAAAAAAGTTTCTTCTATGAACGAGTTATTGCCTTTGCTTGAAAAGATTGTCCAAAGCGGTCGCCAATTCTTAATTATCGCCGAAGATGTTGACGGCGAAGCCTTGGCAACTTTAGTTGTTAACCGCTTAAGAGGCACCTTAAAAGGTTGCGCAGTTAAAGCCCCCGGATTCGGTGATAGAAGAAAAGAAATGCTTGCCGATATCGCAGTTTTAACCGGCGGCGAAGTTATCAGCGAAGAACGCGGCCTTAAACTTGAAAACGCAACCCCTGAAATGCTTGGTAAAGCAAAACGCGTTATCATTACAAAAGAAAATACAACCATTGTTAACGGAAACGGCAAAAAAGGCGCTGTTGAAGAAAGAGCCGCCCAAATCCGCAAACAAATTGAACTCTCTAATTCCGATTATGATAAAGAAAAACTTCACGAACGCTTGGCAAAATTAAGCGGCGGTGTAGCAGTTATTAATGTCGGTGCTGCAACCGAAACCGAACTTAAAGCTAAAAAAGCAAAAGTAGAAGATGCCAAAAACGCAACAAAAGCAGGCGTTGAAGAAGGTTTAGTCCCCGGCGGCGGCACAGCCTTGCTCCGCTGTGAAAAGGCCTTAGCAAATCTTAAAGCCGTAAACGAAGACGAACAAACAGGTATCAATATCGTCAAGAAAGCTTTAAGCGCCCCGCTTAGACAAATTGCCGAAAACTCCGGCCTTGACGGCGCAGTTGTTATTGAAAAAGTCCGCACTTTAAAAGGTAATGAAGGTTTCAATGCCGAAACCGATACCTATGAAGACTTGCTTAAAGCAGGTGTTGTTGACCCGGTTAAAGTGGTCCGCACCGCTTTAGAAAACGCAGCTTCTATCGCCGGCACGGTTTTATTGACTGAAGCTCTTATCGCAGATAAGCCGGAAAAGAAAGACGAACATGTCCACGGCGCTATGCCGGGTATGGGCGGAATGGGAATGATGTAATTTGTTTTTGTTCCAAGAAAAAGGGCTCTCTTTAAAAAAGAGGGCCTTTTTTCTTGTTTCGGCTTTTGCGTTTATAGTGCGTTATGCCTCGCTCATATATACGGGGTTGCCACCCCCTCGTGATATACTTCGCTCGGCAAGCCTTCTCTAAACGCAAAATCCTTGCAAAAACATTTTGCTCTGTTTTATTATATTTGAACTTTTCGGATACTCGGGCTTGCCAGCCCCTCTTGGTATACCTTGCCTTAAAGAAAATAAAAAATAGGTCGGCGCGGTTGCCCGCGCCTAAAAAATCCTCGCAAAACCATTTGTTTATGCTTGGCAAAATTTGTGTCTAAAAAGCCGCCGCAAAATATTGCTTTGTTTTAAATACCAACTTCTGCACAAGAATCTTTTACGGAATCCTTTATTTGTTCAGGGCCATAATGGTCTGTCCACCAGGAACATACTAATTTGCGTAGGGTTTTGTTATCCGTAGGAACTAAACCTAAAACAGGTTTATTATTATAGGTTCCGTTGTAATATAGAGTTGTCCAAACTGTATTACTGCCGTTTGTATTTCCTTGGGAATCTGTAAATGTAAAATCTACCCAACAATGTTCCTGCCCGCAACCTAAATTAAATCTGCCTATATTTGTATAGCAGCGGGTTTCTTCTATTTTATTACAAGGTAAGTCTATATCTAAATAACCCTGAACTTCCGAAGCTGTAGCATTACCGACAAAGCGGACATTTTTACCTTCGGGTATAGCATTTGATAGACGCCAAGCTGCCATAGCTTTGTGCGCGCTAGAAACAAAAGTCGCCCATTGAGTAAGCCGGCTTTTATATACAGCTTTTTGGTATTGCGGAACGGCAATTGCTGCTAAAATACCGATAATTAAAACTACAACTAATAATTCAATTAAGGTAAAACCTTTTTTATTCATTTTTTGTTTTCTCCTTTTTTATTTCCCGCCCATTCCTCTCCCTTCTTTTTTAAAGAGGGGAGAGGTTAGGAGTGGGGTATTTATTTTATTCCACAATTAAATTTTATTTTTTTTTTTTTGAAAATCAAGTTTTGTGTTTGGCTTCAAATATATTTAAGGCAAAGCCCGATTAAAATGACAATAAAAAACCACGGACTTTTGCCCGTGGTTTTTTGTAAAACAAGTTTAAAGATTAATACAAATAATCTTTATTTACGATAGTAATTGCGGTAATATCTTTTGGTGAAACACTTTTTTTGTCAAGGTCAACTTGATAAGTCCCGCAGGAAATAGGATAATCTTTCATAGTATTTTGTGTTTTACCGAGTTTGCCTTTAACATTACAACTTATTTTATAAACACGATATCCTATTTTGGTTGCTTG
>JAZKZM010000195.1:0-3354 GCA_045612685.1 Elusimicrobiaceae bacterium | reverse complement strand
TCCTTATTAAAAGTGAAAAAGGAACCATTCTGAAATATTATTGCATCTTCCCCTTCTTCCAAAATACCTTCGGGGATAAGAATATGAATATTAAGCGGCTTTAAATCCTCGCCGTAAAGCAATACTTCCTGGAATTCAGGTGCATAATGATTATCAAAAGTAAATTTAAGTTTAAATGTCTCTGTCAAGTTACTTTCTTTTATAGCATTTATTAAAAGTCTTAAATTATGGGCTTTGCTAGGTGCTTCCATATAAAAGTGAGAAATAACTTTTGTCCCTTTTTCCCCTCTGTAATAAGCAACACCTTTATCAAAAACTATTCTGTTAAATTTTGCAGGCATATTCATATTGCCTTGAACTTTGATATCTAATTTTAAAGGTATTTCGTGGTCGCTTTTGATATTTTCCGTAAAATAAGCAGGAACATGTTTGTGGGCTTTATTCTTAATTTTTTTAATAGAAAATAATACTTTTCGGGAAGCAACTAGCGGTGCAAAAGCCAAAAAAGTTGCAATAGAAGTCGGCGTGTCAGATGGGGTTGACAAAAATAAAAGAGGGTTTGATTCCTCTTTTATTTCTGTTATTAAATTTGCTTGCTCTACGGGCTGCAATAATTCTGTTTGAGTATTTATATCTTTACTGCTGCCCGGGTTGATATAATAAGTTTCTTCTTTACTAACCGGCACATTTTCCTGTTTATTTAAATCTGATTTTTCTATTTTTTTTCTATCATTATCATAAAGATTCAGCTGTTCTATTGATATTTTATCTTTATCGGCATCTTCCTTTGAAATATTTTGCATTGACACTATTACAGATTGGTATTCGTTTACTTTACCGAAAATTACTTTTAAAGTATATCCGTCGGACTTTTCATAAAGGAAAGTTATAAACTTATCATCTTCAAAAACTTCCCCCTCTCTTAATATAGTCGGCAAAAGCATAAAATCAAATTTTGTTATTTTAGCGGCCCCTGGGATATGATTATAAATAATACGCACAAGGCCATATTGCCTTCTGATATCAGGCACAATATCTTCAACCAAATTACCGGTCGTCGCATCTTTTAAAGCGATACCACGGTTTAAAATAAACAATCTGTTATTAGATTGCAAAACTGCCAAGACTTTGCTTGAATTATAATCAAAAGGATGTTTTAAGACATTATCGTATACAAAAGATAAATGTTTTTCTTCTTTAACCTTTACTTCATTTTCAGTATTAAGATAACGAAAGTCATTAATATCAATCAAAGGTTCTATTAAATCTATAGAACTTTCCAAACTTACAAATAATTTTTTTAAGTTTTTTCTTCCAGGCAGCAAGGTTTTATGATTCCAAAAATCTGTTTTGTCAGAGTTAAAACCCAAAAGATTTTCTTTATTATCTTTAAGCTGCTTTTGCTCTTTTTTATAGATTTTATCTTTCTTTTGTAAAATTTCTACAACTTTTTGATTTCCGGCCGCTTGGGCAATAAGCAAAGCTCTGCCTTGTTTTGTTTGTATATTTGCTCTGCCTTCATTTTTCAAAACAAGTTCGCACACTTTAGGATTCGGGTTTTTAGCAGCATACATTAAAGCGCTCCAGCCATCCTGGTTTACTTCATTTATATCTGCTACTTTAGAAACAATTTGTAAAGCCAAAGGTTCATCAACATAACTTAAAGGTTGAAGGGAAATCTTTGTTCCGTCCAAAGCCATAACCGCTTGCTCAGGAGTAGGATTATTAACAATAGCTTTTACTTTTTTTACATAAGCCAAATATTCCTGTTCTGCCTTTATTAACTTAAAAACTTGGCTCAAATAATCTTTTAAAGAAGGCGTTTTTATAGAATTTATCAAATTTTCATCTGTAATATCTATAAGCAGGCCATTATCTATAAAAGTTTTAGCTATGTTTATTTTTTCTGAAGAGGTTAATTTAGTCGTCTTATCAAGATAGTTAATTACGCCCTCACCTTTTTTATTTCTTATATTTATAAGTTTTGCTGTTTTTCCCTTATCCAAGGAATAGAACAAACTTTGCAAAATTTCAAAAGGTTCCGCCCCTTCAATAACATACTTAAGCAAGCTATTACCTTCTTTATCAACTTTTGCAAAGTTTACATCATTTAATATCAAGCCAAATGGGAAATGTGTTTCTTCTTCCAGTAAAATTTGCATAGCAAGCGTTCTTCCGCTTGCTTTGTCTATAATAACATTAGGGGTTAAACCGGCATTGGCAGAATAAATATAAACATAGTTAAAGGCATCATTTTGAGGTAATGGGCCGTCAATATGTTTGTTATTTTTATTGTATTTGTTATTTAAAGCATATTCCACGGGTAATTTGCCATATTTATCTTTAACAAGCAATTGCTTAGTATCCATAGAATTTAAAATTTTAAGTATCTCTGCAGGTTTTAATGTTTCAAAAGATGCCCATTGTTCAGTAAATTTCGGCGCAGGCACTTTAATTCCGGCTAAAATAATCGGCATATAAATACCGCCAAAAGGTTTTGTAAACAAATTATTAATTTGACCATTAAAGAGAGGTATAGAATTATCATTTTGGTCTACTCTAGCTCTGTTATAATTACCGGGTTTGGTAATTAAATCTTCTTCATTAATTGCGCTATTATCTTCTTTAAATTCTTCTTTTACAGCATTTATAATTTTTAATTTTGTATCTTGTGCAGAAGGGGTTAAGAAGAATAATCTATCTGAAAAAATAAACAAGAAAGGAAAACCTGAAACTATTGTCCTAGGGAAGAAAATAAAATCTTTACTATTAAAATTAACAAAATATTCTGTAAAAAGATAAGGATCCTTATGCTCTTTGGCAGAAATCAAAGCCATATTTTGTATACTTTGATTTATTGGTCTATTTACGAAAGTAAAATCATAAGCACAATTAGGCCATATTCCCCAAGTAGGCGTAAAAGGATCTTCAGCAAAGAACAATGTCTTTAAAGCATCAAACTCTCTTTGTATACTAGTTTGGAAATAAGCACTAGGATTAGGATAATGTTTCTTGGCTACATCTAAAGGACTATAAATCTTACCTTGATAAACTAAAACAGAACCATAATAACCAAGAGTTACGGCATTTATAAAGGCTGTCGGCAAATCATAATTAAATAAGTTATTTATATCAGTAAACAAGAAAGTGTCATTTTTACCAGTAAAACCAAGATAGTTAAAACCATAGTCCAAAATTTTATTTATAAAATCTTCTCGGTTTATTTTTCCTTTATAAGAAGGAACTATTAAATTAACTTGTAATTGACCACAGGCGCGTTTAATATTCTCTAAAATAGTAGATATATCAGAAGAATCATCCTCCTGTATATTCAATACGATAGTTATTTCTTCA
>JAZKZM010000194.1:0-2805 GCA_045612685.1 Elusimicrobiaceae bacterium | reverse complement strand
TGTTCCTGCTATTGAAATTATGTTGCCCACAGCACAAATCAAAAAACATATTTTGGATAATAATATCAATGTTATTCACCAAGCTATTCAAAAAGGCGATTACTATGGTATGATTGATTTTGATACATCTTTAATAAATCTATACAATAAAGGCATTTGCAATATGGAAGATATTTTGCAATTCTCCACAAATCCTGATGCCGTGCAACTTGCTTTAAAGAATTTTAGTGTTAGAAATGACTAAATTAATTGCTATTGACGGCCCTGCGGGTGTCGGTAAATCTTCTGTCGGCAAAGCCATTGCCAAAAAGTTTAATATAAACTTTTTTAGCACGGGGGAGATGTATCGTTGCCTTGCCTGGAAAGTGCTTGAGCAAGGTATTGACCCGCAAGATGAAGCCGCCGTTATCAAAATCGCAAAACAAGTTAAATGGGAATATAAAGCCCAAGATAATGTTTTAAGGGTTTATATTGACGGCGTTTGCCCTTTAGATAAAATACATAATGAAGAAGTCGGCCGTGCGGCAAGCAAAGTTTCCGCCATACCCGATGCAAGAATAGTTATTATGGACGAGCAAAAAAAACTTGCAAAGTCCGGCAATATTGTTTTAGAAGGCCGCGATATCGGCACGCAAATTGCACCTTTTGCAAAGGTTAAAATTTATCTAACGGCATGCGCCCAGGCCCGTGCGGATAGACGCGTAAAACAACTTAAAGAAGCAGGCCAAACCCCTGTTTATGAAGATATTTTAGCGTCAATAATTTCGCGTGATGAAAGGGATTCTTCGCGCAAAATTGCGCCTTTAAAACCGGCAGAAGATGCTTGTATTATTGATACTTCTGCCTTAAATTTAGAAGAAGTAATAAATAAAGTTTTGGAGATTATCAGTAAAAATGAGTGGTAAACCAACTCCTAATTTGCTAGAATTTATATTCAGGGTGTTTTCCCATTGTTTTGGCACCAAAGTTATCGGGCTGGAAAATATACCTGAAAGGGGGCCTGTTATTTTGGCCTGTAATCATCTTTCTAATTTTGACCCTGTTATTATGGGTGGTTTTGCCGGCAAAAAAAGGCACTCCATATATATAGCAAAAAAGGAAGTTCTTTCCTGGCCGATTGTAGGAAGAGTTTTAAAACATTATTGTTTTATATTTATAGACAGAAAAAGAAAAGGCGGCGATTTGCACGCTTTAAAAGAGGCCTTAAAAGTTTTAAAAAATGGGGAAAGTTTGGCCTTATTTCCCGAAGGCACGCGCTCTAAAACAGGGCAAATAGGCAAAGCAAAAGCCGGTATCGGTTTTTTGGTTTATCATAGCGGCGCACCCATTGTGCCGATAAGAGTGGTAGATACAAATAAATTGCCTTTTAAATGGGGCCCAAAAATAATTTTTGGCAAACCATTTAGCATTAAAGCTGATGAAACAAGGCCTATAAAAGAGCAGTATCAAGAATTTGCAGATAAAGTAATGAATGAAATAAAAAAATTAAAATAAACGGAGGATACGCGTTTTGTTTCTTCAAAACGAAGCAAAATGCAACTAGCAATATGACTAACTCACAAGAAGAAAAAACACAAGAGCAAACACAGGAACAAGAAAATTTAACAATGGACCAGTTGTTTGCCCAGCAAGAGCAAATGCAGGAGAAATTAAATAAGAGGGAAATCGTAAATGTTAGCGTTGTTCAAATTTCACAAGATTATGTGATGGTGGACACCGGCGATAAAAAAGAGGGGTTAATACCGCTTTCAGATTTTGAAGGTAAAAACGTTCCCGCAATAGGCTCGCAAGTTTCCGCAGTTTTAGTTCGTAAAGGCAGTGATGAAAGACATTCCATTTTATCCCATAAAAAAGCAGTAGAATCTATCGGTTGGGATTTATGCAAGGCTTCCTATGAAGCAAAAGAAAGAGTCCGCGGTATTATTACCGATTGCGTAAAAGGCGGCTACAAAGTTGATGTTCACGGCGTAACAGGTTTTATGCCTTTATCATTATCCGAACTTCACCCGGCCTATAAACACTATTTGCCAAAAGGCGCAAAAATCAAAGCAGTAATTGCGGAATTTTCTAAAGAAAAAGAAAATTTAATCGTTTCCAGAAAACAAGTTCTTGAAGAAGACGAAGCAGTCCGCCGCGAACAAGTTTTAAGCGAAATTAAAGAAGGTGATGTTTTAAGAGTTGTTGTTTCCAAAGTCGGTAAAGATTGCCTCTATTTAAGATATCACGGTATTGAAGGCATTGTTTCTTTAGATAATATCGCTTGGAAAGACCCCGAAACAATTTTGGCTAACTACAGACGCGGCCAAAGAATTAAAGCCAAACTTTTGGAAATCAATAAAGAAAAAGGCAATATCATTTTCGGCGTAAAACAACTTTTCTTAAACCCTGCTGATTTACTTAAAAAACGCTATCCGTATATGAGTATGCAAAAAGCAACCATTACCAAAGTTAGCCCGGAAGGCGTTGAAGTTGAACTCGGCAAGAATAAAACCAAAGGTTATATTTCCGAATTTGAACTCGGCAGAGATTTTGCTGGCAAAGAAGGCGACACTATTCAAGCAGTTGTTATCGGTGTTGACGGCGCAAATTATGTTGTAAATCTTTCTATTAAACGCTTTGACCAAGTGCAAAATAGAAAAGTGGTTGCCCAATATTTAAAACAGGCACCGCGCCCGACTTTAGGCCAGCTTTTGCAAGGTTCTTTTGAAGAAGAAGCTGAAGAAAATAAATAGTTCTAAAATTGAAGCCCGTGATTTAAAAAAGAAATCACGGGCTTTTTTTATGGCGGCTTCGTCTTTTTGGTCC
>JAZKZM010000193.1:0-1397 GCA_045612685.1 Elusimicrobiaceae bacterium | reverse complement strand
CCGATAATTAAAACGACAACTAACAATTCAATAAGTGTAAATGCTTTATTTGATTTCATAAATATTTTTTCTCCTATTATTAATTAGACTTAACAAATTTCATTTTATTTTTTTTTTTTTGAAAATCAAGTTTTTTCAATTTTCCGTCTTACAAAATATATTTTGGCTTTTGCTTTTGCAAAATTAACATATATGCTGTTTTTTGCCAAAAGAATAGCAAAAAAGCATTTTTACAAAGTAAAATTATAGGACGAAGAATAAAAATAAAATGATATAATTAAAATATGGAAAAAAATAAAATAGACGCTGCAAGTTTAGCCAATGCTTGCCGTTTATATAAATCGGGCGATATAAAAAATATAGAAGTGGGCACAACAGAAGGCCTTAAGCAGATACATGCTTATCTATTTAAAGATTTATACCCTTATGCCGGGCAAATAAGAGATAAAAATATTTCTAAAAGCGGTTTTCGTTTTGCTAATAGTTTATATTTAAATGAAATTCTTAAAGTAATTGACGCTATGCCAGAAAGCTCTTTTAATCAAATAATTGCAAAATATGTGGAAATGAATATCGCCCATCCTTTTATGGAAGGTAATGGCCGCGCAACCCGTATTTGGCTTGACCTTATTTTAAAAAAGAATTTAGGCAAAGTTGTAAATTGGCAGCATGTTGATAAAGATTTATACTTGCAAGCTATGGAGCGCAGCCCCGTAAATGATTTGGAACTGCGCACCCTTTTAGAACCTAATTTAACTAATAAAACCGAAGACCGCGAAGTAATTTTTAAAGGCATTGAGCAATCTTACTACTACGAAGGCTACACCCAAGATAAATAATTTTTTATTGCAATTTGAAACAAGAGTCTTCATCCTCTTCTTCCGAGTCATAACAGCCATAAGTTTGAACTCCGCCTAGACTTTTGCAAACGGCAACATATTTGGCATTATATTTGGGGTTTGTCCTTCTAAGTAAAGAACAATGAAAGCTGTTCTTATCAGCATAATAATAAGCTAAATAGTATAATGTATTACCTTCTGCGTCAGTTCTTTGTGCGTGTGGGCCGCCATGCCAAAGAATAAAAGTGAAATATTGAGTTTTAATTCTGCTATTAGATATTTTTTCCCCGGGAATATTTATATCTAAATCGTCTAGGGTGGGGGTAGTATCGCTAGGATTAGATAAATAATAAACATCATAGGCTTGTTTTAAAGATTTTAAAATTGTAAAAGCTTCGCTTGCGCGTGATTTTTCAACAGCCATTTGGTATTGCGGCACGGCGATACTTGCCAAAATACCGATAATTAAAACGACAACTAACAATTCAATAAGTGTAAATGCTTTATTTGATTTCATAAATATTTTTTCTCCTATTATTAATTAGACTTAACAAATTT
>JAZKZM010000192.1:0-1479 GCA_045612685.1 Elusimicrobiaceae bacterium | reverse complement strand
AGCAGTGATAAAGAGTAAAGTTTCCACAATATTGCCTTTGATGTCTAGTATAGTTCAATCTCAAGAGGCTTTTTATTTGGTAAATGGCAATTACGCTCAAGATTTATCCAATTTAGATATATCAATTCCCGGCAGTTGTTCTTATTTAACTAGCAACTATATTAAATGCGGAAAAGATTTCTTTATAGCTTGGACCGCTTATGATGTTTTTATTGCTAGTTATTGTCCCGGATATAATAGCGATTTTGAGTCATGTAAAGCAAAAAGAGATTTTCAAGTAGGATTAGGAACTATAAATCAATCATTAGTTGAATGGTCTAGACCTGGTAAATTCCGTTGTATAGTTCAAAATTCTAGTGAATTGGGCGAAAATATTTGTCAATCATTAGGAAAACAAATTTATCTTGAAAGATATCCCAATCAAAATATATATGAATTTAATTAAATAAAAACTAAACTAAAAACCCCGCTTCTTAAAAAAGAACGGGGTTTTACTTGGCTATGTCGTTTTTTATTTTTTAGTGTTGTTTTTCCCTAATAATAGACTTGTTTTATATTGCTCATGTTGTTTTGTTTCTTTTATTTTCTCGCCTAAAACTTCTTTGCTGCTTTTATTTTTTGCCGAAGAAAGAGTCTGTTTTATATTATTAGTTTTATTTTCTTCTGCTTGTTTATTTGAATTGTTTGAATCTTTTTTATTGATACCTAATTTAGCCATAAGTGATAGAGTGTTTTTAGTATCAGAGGACTCTTTACCCTGCGGTTTTTGCAGGAGATTATTAGGAGTCGGTTTTTGCTCGGGCGCGGGTGCTTGTGCCTGCGGTTTAGGCTCGGGTTTATCTTGTGCCGGTTTTGGTTTAGGGGCAACTTGTTCTTTAGGTTTTGGCATAGGTTTATCGTGTGCGGGCGGTGGCGCAATATACCCTGTTTCGTAGTAGATAGGTTCCGGCGGCGGAGTCGGACAAGAAGATGTTCTGGATATTTCTTGAATAACATTATCGGGAGTTATGATAATCAATAATTCTTCTTGGGCATTTGTGTCAGGGCAATTAGTTTTAAAAGAATAAACATTATTGCCGTTTTGCAAAGTGTATTGAGAAGTCGGCACGCCGTATTTTAAGATATAACTATCAAAGTTTTGTCCGCGCCAATCAAAAGCCGGTTGCGGCTGAAAAGTGGCGCACGCAGTAAGAGTGCTAATACTTAAAAGTAAAAATATAGTCTTTTTCATAACAAATCTCCTTTTTAATAAAATTATGTGCCTTCTACTTTAATAACGCACAAAACAAATATTTTATTGCAAAGGAGTGTGCTTATTAATATTTTTGCTTTTTATTTTTTTGAGTCTTAACAGAGCACTTGCTTATTTTTTTTTTTTGATAAACTACTTTTGTTAAGTTTAATCAAAAAAGAGGTCCAAGTATGAAAAACCGCGCATATACGCTAATAGAATTATTAGTTGTTGTTTTAATCATTGGT
>JAZKZM010000191.1:0-1255 GCA_045612685.1 Elusimicrobiaceae bacterium | reverse complement strand
TTTTGAAAATCAAGTTTTTTGTTAAAAACTTGTTTGCGTGGGCTTTCCATCGTTTTTTTCTTTCTTGGAAATAGGTCGAGTATTTAAAAAATAAAAATCTTCTAAAATTTTGATTTCTATGCTATAATAAAAATATGAGTATTTCGGAGTCAAAAGAAAATTATTTAGAGATAATTTATATCCTCAGCCAGAAACTTGATAAAGTTAAAGCAATTGATATTGCCAAAACTTTAAACTTTTCGCGCGCAAGTGTTAGCGTTGCTTTAAAACAATTAAAAGCCGCAAAATATATCAGCGTGGATAAAGATTCTTCTATCACTCTGACTCCGCAAGGCCGCGCTTTTGCCCTTGGCGTTTACGAAAAGCACGAAATACTTTCCGCCTGGCTTGTTTCTATTGGTGTGAGCCAAGAAACCGCTTTGGAAGATGCCTGTAAAATAGAACACATTATTTCCGAAGAAAGTTTTACGGCTATTAAAAAACACCTAAAAAAGAAATAGTTTTTGCTTCGGCTTTTGGGCTATTTTTAATTTTTTAGAAATTTCGGATACGCGGGCTTGCCAGCCGCTCTAGGTATTCCTCATTTCTAAAAGGGTGTTTCTTTTTTGTAAAAAAGAAAACTAATTAAAACTATCTCCAAAATCCTCGCAAAAACCACGCGCTTTGTTGAGCCTTCTCTAAACGCAAAATCCTTGCAAAAACATTTGCTCTGTTTAGAGTAAATTCGTCAGTTTCAAAAATCCTTGCAAAAACATTCCATTATTTCCCTCCCTTGATTTTTTGTGCGAAGAACAAAAATTAGGGGAGGGGTAAGGGGTGGGGTATTTATTAAATCGTCATTTCAAAAAGTTTTTGTAGAAAATCAACCTATTTCAGTCGTAAAGTTAGTTTAATTTAACATATTTTAAACTAATATAAAAATAAATTTATCTTTTTACCTTGTCAAAAAGTTGTTGACAAGTTTTTTTATTTTTATTATAATGTTAGTATAGACTAACAAAAAGGAGATAAATAAAATGATAAATAAAAAAATAATAACAATAATTTCATTAGTATTTTTTATGCAGGTTTTAGCGCAGGCCGGCAATTTTAAAGAATTTAACGGCGCTGACTTTCAAACACAATTAAACTTGGCAAAACAAGCCGTTGAAGCAGGTGCGCCGCAAAGTATAGATGGTAAAATTCTTGCGGTATTAAATTCTTTTGATGCTAAACTTTACAAAAGTATTAAAAGTGATGTTAATGTGCCGCAGAT
>JAZKZM010000190.1:0-1719 GCA_045612685.1 Elusimicrobiaceae bacterium | reverse complement strand
GCGCAAAACTTGAAAATATGATAAGTGAAGGCGAAAACCGCTTGCGCCTTGAATATGTTATTCCTTCGCGCGCTTTGATTGGTTTTAAAAATGAATATCTTACCTCTACACGCGGTAAAGGTATTATGCACCATAGTTTTTACGGATACTATCCTAAAGCAGATGTTCCCCCCTTGCGCTCTAACGGCGTTTTGATTGCAAAAGAAGCGGGCGAATCTACCGCATACGCTATTAACAGCTTACAGGAAGGCGGCGAATTATTTATCGGCCCCGGCGTTAAAGTTTACGAGGGTATGATAGTCGGTCAAAACTCAAGAGATAATGACCTTGTTGTTAATATTTGTAAAGCAAAAAGGCTTTCCAATATGCGCAGTAAAGCTGCCGATGACGCTTTGATTTTAACCCCGCCTAGAATTATGAGTCTTGAACAAGCCATTGAATATATTGCGCCTGATGAACTTGTTGAAATTACCCCGACTTCAATTAGGCTGCGCAAGAAAATCTTGAATATTCACGAAAGGCGCAAAGCTTCCCGCAAGGAAGAAGCCGCCGACGAAGATTAATTTTTTGGCTTCGGTTTAGCATAAAAAAAATATCCTGCACTTAATGTGTAGGATATTTTTTTAGATAATTTATAAAGAAAAATTATTTTAAATATGTGTATGAATTCCACTTATAGTCTTCTCCATTACCTGTCCAAGTTGGTGTTGTTGTGTTTGTTTCATCTTGACAAACTTGATTTGCTGCATTATTATAAAATTCAGCGCCACAAATAGTTCTATTTGATTGACTAATATTAATATTGTCAAAATTTTTTCCAAAATATAACAAACCTGTAATATTGCAATAAGCACTACTTAAATCTAAACTACAATAACCATAATCTCCATAATATACGCCATCTTCACCAAGAGTTCCCGGCAAAGTAATATCCAAATCTTCAAATTTATCAGTATATTTTCCATTAGCCAAATAATAAACTTCTTCTGCATTTTTCATACTACTTACAAGATCTTTAAGAGTTGATAAACGACTCTTTACAACTGCTTTTTGATACTGCGGAACGGCGATTGCGGCAAGGATACCTATAATTAAAACAACGACTAATAATTCTATAAGCGTGAATGCTTGTTTTTTCATAAAAACACCTCTTTTTTGATTAAACTTACAAAAGTAGTTTATCAAAAAAAAAAAATAAGCAAGTCTTCTTCTGACTCTTCGTCCTACAAAAGTATTTTAGCTTTTGCTTTGCAAAAGCAATTTTTGTGCTACTCTTTTGACAAAAGTGTTATATTTTTTGACGATTTTTCAGCAAAAATAAAAGAAGCGCAAACAAGTTTTTTTACAAAAAACTTGATTTTCAAAAAAAAAAAAATAAAATTTAAATTGTGAAAGAAATACCCCACACCTAACCTCTCCCCTCTTATTTTTTAAGAAGGGAGAGGAATGAGCGGGAAAAGCCCCCCTTCTATTCCCTGCCCTTTTTCAAAGAAAAGGGGAAGGGCTAGGGATGGGGTGTAAAAATAGGAGAATAAAAATGAAATCAAAAAAAGCATTTACACTTATAGAGTTATTAGTAGTAGTTCTTATTATCGGCATTTTAGCAAGTATCGCCGTGCCGCAATATCAAAAAGCAGTTTTGAAATCAAACTTGGCTAATTTAAAATTCATAGCAAATAGTATTTATAAAGCAGAGGAAGCATATTTTTTATCTAAAGG
>JAZKZM010000189.1:0-2557 GCA_045612685.1 Elusimicrobiaceae bacterium | reverse complement strand
GGACACAAAATGATAAATCTTGTAAAAGAGATGTTTGCGCTTTTTGAGGCAAACTATTACGATATCTTTTTGTATGTGGTGATTATGGTGAGCGCTATTATTGCACTAATAGGCATACTTAAGCCTCTGCTTTATAATAGGATCAAAAGCAAGCTGCTTAGAAAGTTTGTACTTGCTTTTAGCAATGTTGCATTTAGCTTTGCTGCAACGCTTGTTGCTTTCCTTATAGAGCATTGGAATATGCATTATTATGTAGCGGCTGCCGTTGCCCTTACGATCTGTACTATTATTACTTACTGGCTTTACGAAAATACTTGCTTGCGTAACCTCATTGCTACGATTGGCAACATAGTGCTTAAAAAGGTAGCTAATGTGGCGCTCGTATCTGTTACGGCAGACGATATTAAAGAGGTTAAAAGCGAGGTAGATAAGGCCGCCGCAGAGCTTAAGGCGCATACCGCCGCCGAGATCAAAAAGACCGCAAAAGAAATTAAGGAAGATAAAGACCTTAAAGGACTTTAAGAAAGGATAAAGAATAATGAAAAAGTATGTTTTCACCGTAAAAGACGATGTATGCGCAGCTAACGGCAAGGATACTGCCGCAACCGAGCTTATTACCAAAATGAAGCTCTGGGGCGATGTTGAGGACTACGATAGAGTAATTACGGCGGCTAAGGCCGAGTACCAGATTACCGTAGATAACCTTACCGCACAGATCAACGCTATTAAGGCGCACGATCTTAGCGCAGACGAGCTGGAGCTTATCAAGGCTTACCGTGCTTGCAAGGCTACTATTACTGGCGAGTACCAGACCAGAATAGATACCCTTGAAACGCAGCTTGACGATATCCACAGAGAAGAGCAGAGCCGTATAGACAAGATCAAGGCTATTCTTGGTGTAGTTACGGCATAAACGATTTAGCGCCGTTGTTACTCTATTAAAGCGAGTTGATAGTATGAAATATTACGAAAGTTTAACGCAGTTTTATAACGGGCAAGATTGGGCAAACTGCAAGGCTCAAGTAACGCAAGACCGATTAAGAGGAGGAGCGCTATACTGCGAGCATTGCGGCGAGGTGATCGTAAAGAGCTTTAACCCAAATGCCAAGAATAACAAGGGCGCTATTGTATATCACCATAAACGATACTTAACGGCACAAAATGTTAACGATGCCTCAATATCAATAAACCCAGATAATATAGCGGTACTACATTGGCAATGCCATAACCAAGTACACAACCGTTTTAACGGTGTAGCGGTTGCGATAGAGCGCAAAGTATACATAGTGACGGGCGCAGCTTGCAGCGGCAAAACTACATTTGTACGAGAGCGTATGCAAGAGGGCGATATAGTATTAGATATTGACGATATATGGCAGACTTTAAGCGGCCAGCCGAGATATACAAAGCCTAACGCTATTAGGCCCATTGTATTTAATACTCGGTTGGCTTTAAAGGAGCAAATAGCAAGAGGTACGGGATCTTGGCGCAATGCTTACATAATAGAGAGCTTACCTTTAGCAACAGACCGTAAGCGAGAGGCCGAGCGCTACAAGGCCCACAATACCGAGATAATAACAATGGAGGCAAGCCGAGAGGAGTGCTTAAATAGGCTTTATACGATGCCAGAGGGCCGAGATATAAAAGCCTACGAGGAATATATAAACAATTACTTTGACGATTACACGCAAGGTATATATTAAATGTTGAATGTAGGCGCATAGCCTACCTTTAGCACCAGTATTGCGTATTGTTGCGGCGCAATATAAAACGCCCGTGTGTTTCTCTTTCTTTCTACGCTGGGCCGAGTAACAAGCTGCATTAAGTTGCAGATCGTGGAGGCAGCAACCTACGATAGTGGTTTAAGCAATAAAAAAGGAGCTATAAAGATGCCAAGAGAAATAATGGGTACTATAATGCGAGGCACAACACCTACGCACGAGTTTGTAATACCCTTTAATACTGATATGATAGCAGCCTTGCGCATAAGTTATGCTCAAGACGATAAAGAGATAATAGTTAAGCGAGAGGGAGAGTGCAGCCTTGCCAGTAAAACCGTATCGGTAACACTTACTCAAGAGGAAACCTTTAAGCTTGATTGCAAAAAGCAAGTAGAGGTACAAATAAGAATACTAACCAAAGGCGGCGAGGCGCTGGAGAACGATATAATTTACCTGGGTGTAGGTAAATGCCTTAATAACGAGGTGTTAACTTATGAGGCTTGAGGTTGAATTTAAGCAGCAAAACAAAAAATTTAATACCGAGTTTGGCGATGTGCGCTATGTAAGTGACGGCGGTTATGATCGGGGCTATAAAGAGGGCCACGAGCAAGGAGTTACCGAGGGTGAGGCGATAGGTTACAGTAAAGGCTCAAGCGAGGTTATGCAAGATTTTGTAAACAAAAGAGGATTGTCAAGACTATATGCTGATAGCGCATATCCGAACGGCATTTTAGGAATGATTAACGATGATGAAATAGGGTGGTTGACGCAAGTTGATACAAGCAAAGCAACCACCACGCAATATATGTTTAGCCAAGCCAAATTTTCCAATAATT
>JAZKZM010000188.1:0-1229 GCA_045612685.1 Elusimicrobiaceae bacterium | reverse complement strand
GATGAGCCGGTTTCTTCTTTAGATGTTTCCGTGCAGGCGCAGATTTTAAATTTACTTTTAGAAGTAAAAAAAGAATATAATTTGACACTTTTACTTATTTCGCACGATTTTGCAGTTTGTAATTTTATTTGCCAAAATATTGCTATAATGAGTAGAGGGGGTGTTGAAGAATTTGGAGAAGTAAGCAAAGTATTAAAAAATCCGCAGGGCGAGCAGACAAAAAAATTACTTGCCAGCTTGCCTAAATTGCAAAAGGAGAAGCTATGAAAATAAATCATCAAAGAATGTTAAAAAACTTCCTGGAAATAACAAAAATTTATGCGCCTTCTATGGAAGAAAAAAATATGCTTGATTATGCCAAAAAGGAGTTAACTAAACTTGGCTGTAAAGTTTATGTTGATAAAGCAGGCAAAAAATTTGGTTCTACGGCGCAAGGCAATTTGACGGCAAGTTTTAAAGGTAATATCAAATCTGCCCCGTTTATTTTAGGCGGCCATTTAGATACCGTGCGCCCGTGCAAAAATGTAAAACCCGTTATTAAAGGTAATAAAATTTTTAGCGACGGCAAAACAATTTTGGGTGCTGATGACAGAGCTGGGCTTGCCATAATTTTTGAAGTTTTAAGAGTTTTAAAAGAAAACAAAGTTAAACATCCGCCGGTAGATATTGTTTTGACTCTTTGCGAAGAAGGCGGAATGTATGGCTCAAAATACCTTGATACAAAAATCATAAAAGGTAAAGAGGGGATGATTCTTGATAGCGAAAGCAATGAAGAACTTGTTGTTAATGCGCCAAAAGCAGTTTTATTTTATGTAACAATTAAGGGTGTTGCTTCCCACGCCGGAGTTGCGCCGGAAAAGGGTATAAACGCTATGCAAGTGGCCGCAAAGGCAATTTCTATGATGCGTCTTGGCCGTATTGACCCGATGACAATTTCCAATATCGGTGTAGTGCAAGGCGGGCAAAGCACCAATGTTGTTATGCCGGAATTAACTATCCGCGGCGAAGCTAGAAGCCGCATTAAAGGCCATATTGAAAAAGAGCTTAAACATATTGAAGGTTGCTTTAGAAAAGCAGCCAAATCTTTTGTTAAAAAAGTTGACGGCAAAACAATTAAGCCGGAGATTATTTGGTCTACTGAGTTAAAATACCCGCTTTTAAATATTGAGCCCAAATCTTCTTTAATTACACACATCCAAAATTGCGGTAAAAAGTTTGGTCTTAATATA
>JAZKZM010000187.1:0-2730 GCA_045612685.1 Elusimicrobiaceae bacterium | reverse complement strand
TTTTATCTTTTATAAGATAATATTCTTTTTTCACATTCATCATACCGGGGTTGCTTTCCTGTTCCATTTTATTTGAAGAAAAAAGAGCCGTTAGAGAAGCAAAATCATCAAGGCCGGAATCTTTTGATTTGGTTATAATCGCACTTAAACTTTTTGGTGTGGCCTCTTGTCCGTAGGCGCTCAAAGTAAATTTAGATTCATCAATATCAAAAGGTTCGGCTTTTACAGAGATATTTTTGTCATTCCACATAATATCAAAAGTCTTTGTTTGTTCTAAAGCGCCGGTCTTTTTCATAATTTCAAAAATGGTTAAGACGGCTGTAGATGCCTGTTCGGTATTATCCCATAAAGTTGCACCTTTTTGGAAGATTAACCATTTTGTTAAGTCTTTTATGCGTTTATCTTGCGGGTTAAGTTCCAAAAGGGCTTTATTTGCGGCGCTGTGAAAGGTAATAGAATCATTAAACCATTGCCAAGATTTTTCTTCCGGTGCCCAATAAATACCGGTGATAGGTGATTTATTTGCACTATCCATTAAACTTGCAAAAATCTTTTGAGCGCGGCTTGTATTGCCGAGTCTGACCCAAACTAAAGTAGCATAGGCCTTGCCAAGCGGTGTCATTTTGTTAATGAAATTATTTGTTTGTTCCATTAAATTTTTGACATTGTAGTCATACCAATCACTTGGGAAATAAGTTAAAATTGCAGCCAAATAAAGCGCTTGTGTTAAGTTGTAATTAGTCGGCTTTGCTATATTTAACTTTATTTCTTTTGTGACGTAAGCAAGGGCTTTTTTAGTCATTTTTTCGTCAATTTCAATACCCCAAGATTTTGCCATAGCGGCTTTTTCAAGATATTGAAGTGTCGTGTAAACATTGCCTTGCCCACCTGCTATCCAAGAGAAAGAGCCATCGGTATTTTGATATCTGGCAAGTTCTTTGTTTAATTCTTTTTGTTTTTTGCTAATTAAAGAAGCGTCAAAAATATCAATAGTATTTTGTGCTGTGTAACCTTTTGAAAGATTAAGCCAAGGGCTAACTGCAAGTTGGTTTAAAAGCATATTATCATCTGTTTGCCAAGCGGCATTAATAGTGCTGCGTTTTGGTAATTTTGCGGCGGCTTCTTTAAACTCAGGATAAGTCTGATAAAGTTTATTTAAAACTGCCAAAGGATAATAATTGTTTAATTTGTTATTTAAAGTCGGGTCTTTATATTCCACCAGTAAAGGCATTGCGTTTAAGACCGGCATTATTAAAGAGGGCTCAATATTAAGTTGCACAGCTTCAAGTTCCAAAGATTTATACTTTAATAGTTTTTCCAAAGAAAGTTTGTTTATACCTTCTTTTAAGGAAATAGTATCGTTTTCAATAAATCTTTGTTTTGAAGGCAGCAAGGGGAGAGTTTTTTCTTCACCGTCAAGAAAATCACCTGCTCTAACAATAGCGTTTATGGTAATATTGCCTGTTCCTTTCGGCGCTTCAAGCGGCCAAGTTAAAACTTTTTGTTCTTTTGGCGCAAGAGTAATTTCTTGAAGGGTATTTCCAAGTTTAAATAATTCTTGGGCGTTTTCTCCATCTAAAGTTAAAGCTAAAGATACCTTTGCATTTAAAGTATTTTGAGTATTATTAACAAGCATAGTTCTAAGTTCAATTTTATCGCCTTCTCTTAAAAAGCGCGGTGTTTGTAAAGTCAAAAATAATTCTTTTGTAGAGGTAATAGCAAACTCCGCTTTGCCTGTTTTTAAATCTTTGGTCCATAAAGCGGCAAGTATTTGCCAGCGGGTCAAAAGGTCCGGCAATTTAAAAGCAAAGTCTGTTTTGCCTTGTTTTATTGTTAAAGAAGGATTCCAATAAGCCGTTGTAGCAAAATCCTGGCGTAAAGTGTTTGTGCTATTTTCTGTTTGCACAGGCGCTGTGGCAGAATCTATAGAAAGAGCTTCTTCAGCTCCTAGTGCAATATTATCCATAAGCATATTATCACTGGGGGCAGCTTTTGCCATAGCAAGACTCTTTATGGCACCGCCACCTCTAGCCATTGTTTCACCGTAAAATCTGGTTGGGTAATAATGGTTAGGCGCAAAGTTAGCTGTCCACAAAGCATTACCAAAAACACTTGAGGAGTAAACTGAAGGCATATTTAAACTATGTTTTCTATAATAATCAAGGGATTTATCGTAAACGCTTATCACACCTTTTGCTTCAACGGGATTATTATTTTCGTCTTTTGCTTCTAAATAAACATAGGCCTTTGTGCCTGGTTCAAAATCACCTTCGGCTTTTATTTGGGCTTTTAAAGAAGTATTTGGGAAAATAACCGGTATATTAAGAGTTTGGGTATAAGTTTTATAATCTTTTGCAGCAAACCATCTTAAATAGATACCGCTGCTATAACTTGATTTTATGGGTATTTCCAAAACAACAACGCCATTATTTTTAATTGTTTTTTGTTCAATTAAATAATTTTGCTTAAATATTTCCACATATTTTGTATTGGTGTTAGCATTGCCGAGCAAAATTACAGCAGTTTCGCCGGGGGCATATTTATTATATTGGGCAAGAGCGATACTTGGTAAATTTAACTTAGTATCTTTTGTGTTTACCACTAAAAAGTTTAATTTGCCTTCATCATTATCTTTGGTTAATTTTAATTGATAGATGCCTTCTTCAAGTTTAGGCAAAGTTATATTTGCAGCTTCTTTTTTATTAAAAGAAATTTCAAAATTTTTAATAT
>JAZKZM010000186.1:0-1166 GCA_045612685.1 Elusimicrobiaceae bacterium | reverse complement strand
CAGGTGGTATGGGTATTGGTATTGACCGCACGATTATGCTTCTTACCGGACAGGATAGTATTAGGGAAATTATATTCTTCCCCACTCTTAAGAAACAAGATTAAAAATTGTTTTAACACAAAAAACCCCTGCCTTTTAAAGCAGGGGTTTTTGGTATTCTATTAAATTAAAACGCAAGTTTTAAGAGTATCAAAATACCGAGTAAGATTCTGTAATAAACAAAGATATCAAAGTTGTGCTTTTGAATATATTTCATTAAGAATTTAATTACCAAAAAACCACCAATCATTGCGCTTAAAAAACCCGCAATTAAAGGCGCGTCAATTTGCGATAATGAAATATGCGATATTTTTAAAACAGCAGCGCCTGCAATTATCGGCATAGATAAAAGAAAAGAAATTCTTGCGCTCAAACTCCTTGAAAGCCCCAAAAACAAAGCCGCCGTAATTGTGATACCCGAGCGCGAAACCCCCGGTATCAAGGCAAGCGCCTGCGCGCAACCGATTAACATCATAACTTTTAAGGAAAGATTATCTTTTATATTTTGTTTACCTTTTCTATCGGCAATAAAAAGTAAAATTGCAAAAATAATTAAAGTGCAGGCAAGCACCAAAGGCGCTCTAAAAGTATTTTCTGCCAAATCTTCCAAAAAATATCCGGCCACGGCGGCCGGTATGGTGGCAAGGCCGATATACCAAAACAAACGCCCGTCCTCACTTTTTGGCTCGGTTAGCCCTTTCTTTATTAAATTAATTAAATCATTTCTAAAATAAAAACACACGGCAATTAAAGTCGCTAGGTGCAACATCACATCAAAGGTTAAACCTTGATAATCGCCATTTGTAAAAAAAGAAAATAATACCAAATGGGCGGAACTTGAAATAGGCAAAAATTCGCCTAAGGCCTGAAGCAGACCTAAAATAATAGCTGTTGTAATTGTCATAAAAAATCCTATACAATAATATAATAAAATTATATATTATTTTAATATGGAACTTATAAACGGCTCTTTTAAAGCACTTGAAGAAGAGTTTTTAAAATACTTTGCGGAAATAAAAAAAGAACCTCTTGAAAAAGTGCTTATAATCACACAAAGCAAGCGTCTTAGCCAAAGGTTAAAGGAAAAACTTTTATCTTCAAATGAATATCTTTCCTGCGTGTTTTGG
>JAZKZM010000185.1:0-1561 GCA_045612685.1 Elusimicrobiaceae bacterium | reverse complement strand
TGGATATTTTTTCTTTTTCCGTTTTTGCCTTTTTTACAGGTAATATAGATAAAATATCCCTTGCGGCAAGCAATATTGTGTTAACTTTGCAAACAATTTCTTTTTTACCTATGCTCGGGCTTGCTATTTCCGCGCAGATTTTGATGGGGCAATATGTAGGTAAAAAGCAGCCTGAATATGGCATAAAAAGTGCTTATAATGCTTTAAAGCTCGGTGCGATTTATTTAACTTTTATAGTTTCCACCTTTTTACTTTTCAGCAATTTTTGGTTCGGGCTTTTTGCCGGCGCCGATGCCGGGGCGCAAATGGCAGATATTATAAAGCAGGCAAGGCCTTTACTTTATATGCTTTGTATCTTTGTTTGGGGGGATTTGATTTTTCTTTGTTTTGGCGATGCTATAAGAGGGGCAGGGGATACTAAATTCCACATGAAAGCCATGATTTTTTGTTCTGTTCTTTTAATAATTGGCAGTTATATTATAGTAGATGTTTTAGGTTTAGGAATAAAAGCCGCTTGGAGCTGGATAGTATTTTATGCCTGGGTGTCCGGTCTTATTATGATGTGGCGTTTTTTAAGCGGGCGTTGGCGTAATATAGACATTACAAAGTAATTTTATATAATAAAAGTATGGGAAAATTTTTAAAGGTTTTAGTAAGCGTATTTTTATTTTGTTTACTAAGTCAAGGGGTTTGGGCGCTTGTTTTTACAGCAAGAGATAATGCCTTTACCATTGACTTGCCGTCATCTTGGCAAAAGGTGGAAAGTCAAGATTATCTTTTCTTAAAAAATAAATCCGGTGCGACAATGCGCTTTGTTATGATAAGCAATTGTTTTGACCGCCAATGTTTAGATAAAATTGTTGATAAAGAAATTAAAGACCTTACCAAAAGAAGTTTCCAAATTATCAAAAACGAATATACCGGCGATATTATTAGAGAAACGGAATTTTCCACCGGCGACCCTTTGCTTTCTTTTGATTTTACAAAACAGGATATGCTCTTTACGGCAGGATATTTTTTATCCGGCGGCAAGGCTTATAATGTCGGTATAAGAGGGGTGCCTTATACAGAGGCATACTATTTACTTTCTTTTATTTCGCCGCTTCCAAAACAAGAAACAGAAGATACCGGCCTTGGTTATGAGGAAAATATCCTTACTTCTCAAGCAACTAAACTTGAAGCAATAGAACAAAGCGATTTGCTTGATCCTTCAAACACCTCGCTAAAAGAAGAAAATTCCGAAATTAAATTAGCCAAAACTGATAAAGATTCTATACCTAACACTATTTCGCCAAAATTATTGCGTGAAATACAAACAAGACAGAGCAATCCCGCACTCAAGGCATTAAAAAAAATAAGGCAAATAGTAATCGGTATAGTTTTATTCTATGTTTTAGTGTTTCTTGTTGCTTTGATTTACAGAATATGTGTTAAAAATAAAGAAAATATAGAAAATACAAATCCCAATTCGCCATATCCTTTGCAAGGTAAAAGGCTTTATGGCCCGCCGGATTTGTTTTTACGTTTACACGATAATTTGGGCAATCATTATATTGCTACC
>JAZKZM010000184.1:0-3786 GCA_045612685.1 Elusimicrobiaceae bacterium | reverse complement strand
AAGAGCCTTGGATATCTCTAAAATATCTATCTTTAATATAACCTCTGAAATTATACCAATCTGCCACATTAGGGTTAAGTTTTATAGCTTTGTTATAATCTGCCAAAGCACTTTTGAAATCAAGTAATTTAAAAAGCTCTATAGAAGCCCTGTAAGAATAAAAGTCGGCATTATCAGGAGCAAGTGTTATAGCCATATGATAATCATCCAAAGCACCTTTATAATCTAAAAGATTACTTTTTATAGTAGCCCTATTGTTATAATATTGTGCATTTTGCGAGTCAAGCTCTATAGCTTTATTTACATCTTTTAAAGCAGCAGGGTAATCTTTAAAATAAAAACTAAGCAAAGAAGCTCTGTTATTATAGAAATCCGGTTTTGCCTGGTCTAGTTCTATTGCTTTAGTATAATCTGCCAAGGCAGAGTGGTATTCATTTAAGTAAAAAGCGTTTAAAACACCTCTTTTATTATAACAATCCGCATTTTCGGGCTCAAGTTCTATTGCTTTATTAAAATCTGCCAAAGCGCCGTATAAATCGCCAATAATTTTATATTTTAAATAACCTCTGTATGTATATAGTTTTGCCAGATTTGGCGTAGTATTGCTTGTTTTAGAATTTTTAGAACGGCTATTAAAAAGCAAGGGAACTTTAATTTGTATAGGGGCCAGCTCAATTGCTTTGTCATAATAAGGTAAGGCAGCTTCATAATTTTTACTTAAGAATTCAGAATCTGCTATTTCATAATAATAAATTGCATTTTCGGGGTCAAATTCGGCAGCTTTGAGATAATCTTTCTTAGCTTCATCAAATTGTTTTAATTTATGACGTTTAAAATTTGCCCGATAATAATAACCGATTGCATCCGTTGGATTAAGTTGTATTGCTCTTTCATAATCTGCCAAAACATCATTTACATCCGTTAAATATAAATTACCTTTTGTATTAAATAAAGATCTATCTTTTAAATAAGCTCTTTTTAAATGCCACAAATAATTTTCAGGTTTCAATTTAATTGCCTCATCGTAATCTGCTAAAGCACCTTTAAAATCAGATATGGCATATTTTAAATTACCTCTTGCTGCATAAAAATAGGCGTTAGTCTTATCAAGCTCTATTGCTTTATCATAATCATCTAAAGTATCATTTGATTTAATAGCGTCATTATATCTGTCTTTAAGATAACCTCTATCGTAATAAAAAATTGCATTTGTAGGGTCAAGTTCTATTGCTTTAGTATAATCTTCCAAAGCACCTTTAAAATCTTTAAGACCGGCGCGGTAATAATAATACCAAGCATTATTAGGATCTTCTTTTATAGCCCAATTATAAAAACCTAGTGCAGCCAAATGGTTTCCGGCGGAAATGGCTTCTTGGGCTTTATCGGCAAAACTTTTAGCATCAAGAGCGATTTTATATCCAAAATCTTTTTGCATATAGTTTTGGGTTTGTTTTATAAGCTCGGCAGATTTAGCCTGACTAATACCGGCCTCGGCAAGTTCCTTTTCAAAATTAGAAATAAATAAATTTGCCATTTTCTGAGGGTCAGAATTTTCTTTTGTATTTAATTCTGTTTGTTTTTGGGCCTTTTCAAAAGCTTTTTGCTCGGATGTTTTCAAAGTTCCGCCGGTTAATAATTTAATAAGAATTTTTGGCAAAGGGAAAAAAGCCACCGGCAATACGCCGGAATTATTTTCTTTACCGAAAAGTTTTTGCTGTACACCTTTCATTAAAGTTGTAAAGGAAAATTCTTTTTCTACTTTAGCGGAGTCTTCGCCTTTGGCGGATATAATAGCCTCTAAATAAGGCCTTGCCGGGTCATCGGGTTGCATTAAAGTTAAAGCCTGCTTATAATCTTGTTCTGCGGCAGCCGGATTGTGAGCCAAAAGGAAATTACCTCTGTTTATCCATAAAACAGGATTTTTTGAGTCCAGTTCAATTGCACGGGTATGATAAATATATCTTTCCTTACTATTATAAACAGGGGTAGTATTAATAGCAAGATTATTAAATTCCTCTGCTTTTGTTTTATTTTCTTCTTCAATTTGTGCTTGTAAATAGGCTTTAGTTTGTTCTAAAATATTTTGGCTGCCCCAAACCTTAATAACTTTAAATTCATCTTCAAGAGTTAAGAGAAAAAAGTCTCTTGCGACTTGTTCATTTAAATCGCTAAATACGGCTTGGGTCTTAGCTTGGGCATTATTCAAAGCAGTTGTAATCTTTTTTCTTTGACCAATAAGATACCAATTTATTAAACCTTCTATTGCCGTTTGTGTTAAAGGCAATAATTTTACATATAAATGCGGACGGGGCTGTTTAGCAAAAATATATTCTCTTAATCCGCCGATAGCATTTTTATAAAGATTATCCAAATTTCCTGAATTTTTTAAATCGGAATTATCTGTTTCTTCATTTTTGCCATATTTTTTCCTATACTCATCACGGGCTTTTAAAATAAAATTATTATTTGGGGCTTTTTCTGCGGCAATATTAAAGAACAATGTAGCCCTAGGAAAATCTCCGAGTTTGGCTTTTGCTTTACCCAGATAAACATAAGCTAAAGCATCATTTTTATCAGACTCAATTCTTTCATTAGCTACTCTTATTACACCTTCAAAATCACCTTTAGCAAATTTTTCTTCCATAGCATTGGCATAGGTTTTTTCTAGGCCGAGTTCGGTTTCAACTCTATTGACATAACCGCCGTAAACATTGTTTTCGGGCTGCAATTTCCTTGCTTTAATAAAATCTTCTAAAGCGCCTTTTCTATCGCCAAAATCAAAAAGTTTAATTAAACCGCTTGTAAAATAATATCTATCATCATTATGCTCTATTTTAAGGGCTTCGTTAATATATTCTAAGGCCGCCTTTTCATTATAACCGGAATAAGAAGCATCCGTATAAAGAAGAGCCAAATTATAATAAACTTCGGCATTATAAGGATAAAGATTGATAGATTCAAGATAATCAAAAATTGCTTCTTTAAAATTGCCGGCAAGATAATTTGCCTTGCCTCTAAAAAAGAAATCTTGGGCTGTTTTTGCTTCAAGTTTTTGGGTAATTTCATCAAAGAATTTATATTGGCCCAAAAAATCTTTAGGAGATAATTGTTTTGATAAAACAGCTTTATAATACTGGGCTTCAAAATTATCGGGGTTAATTTTAACTACTTTTGTAAAATATTCTAAAGCTTGTTCAAAATTACCTTGTTTATAATACTCATAAGCCTGGTTTAAAAATTGTTTTTCTTCGGTGTTAGCAGCAAGCTTTTGCTGTAAAAATTCGCGGGTTTCTTTTAATATAGCGGCCTTTTTTTCTTTACTTACATAAGTAGTTGCTTCAATTGTTTCTTGAAGATTAGTCATATAAACATCAATAGATGCTTGGGTATCTTCTTCGCTTATAACTCTCTTTGTTTTTATTAATGCTTTATCAAAAGCTTTTTCTATTTCTTTATTTGCAACATCCTGCCTTCTGTTAGTAGGATTATTAGTTAAAAACCTTATAATAAAACTAGGAAGAGGAAACACAGAAATCATTAAAGATGTTTTAAAACCGCCATCCCACGCTGTTATACGTTTGTTAAATTTTTTCAAAGTATTAAATAAGCTATTGCTTGAGGATCTTGCCTCCCATTTGGTAACAATTGAATCATATTCTGATTTTTTATTTTCATCTTTACTTAACTTAGAAGCTTTTTTTAAATCTGCCAAAGCTTTGGCATCCTTAAGTAAAATACAATAGTAAATTAAAGCTCTTTCGTAATAATATTCTGCTTTTTGGGGAT
>JAZKZM010000183.1:0-12075 GCA_045612685.1 Elusimicrobiaceae bacterium | reverse complement strand
TATGAAAAAAGGTTTTACTTTAATTGAATTACTTGTAGTAGTCTTAATTATTGGTATTTTGGCCGCTATTGCCGTGCCACAATACCAAGCATCCGTCGTTAAAAGCCGGGCAGCAAGTATGATTCCTTTAGGAAAGGCCATAAGCAATGCTCAAGAAGGATATTATCTTGCTAATGGGAAATATGCAGTATCTCTATATGATTTGGATGTGGATTTCCCACAGAATTGCACAGTTAGCGGTTCATATAACAATTATCTGTTGTGCGGTGACATATGGTTTTTTGATAATGGCCTAAACCCATCTAAAGAAGCAGAAGGTGTATTGAACGTCACCTACTGCCCTGGTTATAATACGGGTTACAGTAGCTGTAGCCCTAAACGAGATTTCATTGTAATGTTTGTATACAATAATACTCTAAGAACCAATGTTACACCAGGCGTTCTTTATTGTAACGTAGCAAATGATTCCGAATTAGGAAAGCGCGTTTGTAGTTCTTTGGGAATGCAACCAAGAGGCATATGATAATAGTTATACTTCGTAGAGAATAATTTCACAGAAAAATTAGTAAAAATTGTAGAAATCTGCCGACACGGGAATTATATTTTTTGACACCTCATACAAGCGTTAAAATTTTTGTTGCATGTCCCTGCCGTAGGCTATTTTATAAATCTAATTGCCCCGTTTGTGATTTAAAATTTAATTTATTGTATTATATATCCCTCAGATTTTACACCACTATGATAGCCAACACTTACGCCATCTGATTTTGATTTACAAATCTCTTCGGCATTTTTGTTTTTTACCCCATAACAAACAATATCATGCGCGTTAGGAATCCAAGAATGAACAGACCCTAAATAAAAATCTTTTCCAAGACAAGCTATCGCAACCTCATTAACCATACACTCTAAATCATCTTTAAAAAATGCCCCTGTTATGCCAGAAGAAATATTTGAATCTTTAAATTCCACAGCATTAGAAGCAATATCTATATCAAGATCTCTTACATCTGTGGGACCAACGCCGTGTTGGGTATAGTAAAGGTCTGCACCTTTTCTTAAAGCGTTCATATAAACAAGATATTGTGTTAAGCGGCTGCTTAGAACTGCTTTTTGATACTGAGGCACGGCGATAGCCGCCAAAATACCGATAATTAAAACAACTACTAATAATTCTATTAAAGTAAATGCTTGGTTTTTCATATAAACTCCTTTTATTTTAAGCGGTATAGATTCCGGAGTGCTTGCCGCACGGGCGTAAGACCTTCCGGAATGACGATTTTATTAATCGTTATGCTGAGGTGTTTTTGCTCAACATCTCTACTACTTTTTATAAAAGTAGTTTAGCAAAAAAAAAAAAATAAGCAAGACTTTTTAAAATTTGTCCTACAAAAGCGCCCTGGCTTTTGCTTTGCAAAAGCAATTTTAATTGCTACTCTTTTTACAAAAAAAGTTCTGTTTAGATTTTTTCAATAAAATAACCGCGGATATTAAAAGACACCCGCGGTTATTTTTTTGCCTTAAACAGCAAATTATTTTTTATATTTTTAGCATACCGCTTGCAAAAGCAATTATGGCTGCTGCAGCAACGACAATTATAAATAAGACAGAGCCCTTTTCCTTTGTGCTAAAGCAAGGTTTGCCGTCGGCTGCTTGCTTTCTTGCAATAATAAAGAAAGGTATGCCAAGCGCAAGGAAAATAAATGCCATAAACAAGTATTTTAAGCCGGCTGCATAAATAAGCCAAAAGCCATAAACAGAACCCAAAATACCCGTCGCAATGGCAAGCATTTTGCCTTGTTTTTTAATCTTTTCATATTCGCCGTTTCTGGTAAGTTTCCAAAGATACATTGTGCTTGCAATATAAGCGGGCAAAACCATAACACCCGTGATACTTAGCATTGTGTTCCACGCATTATTTGAAAAATAAACCATAAGTATTGCTAGTTGCATAACCCCGCTTGTTATCCACAAAGAAACACTGGGCGCGCCGTTTTTATTTTCCCTAGCAAACTGACGCGGAAAAGTGCCGTTCTTTGCTGCTGCAAAAGGTATTTCGGCTGAAATCATTGTCCAAGCAAGCCAGCTAAATAAAACGGCAATTAAAAGCCCGATATTCATTAACCAACTGCCCCACGGACCGACGAGTTTTTCCAAAATACCCGCAGTTGAAGGATTTGCGATTTTGGCAATTTGTTCTTGGTCCATAAAACCAAAAGGCAAAACGGAAAGCAAAACATAAATAACCAAACACCCTATAAAACCAAGGAAGGTGGCCTTGCTAACTTCGTTTTGGCTTTTGGCCCTGTTAGAAAGCACAACCGCGCCCTCTATACCGATAAAGGCCCACAAGGTAACAAGCATTGTGCTTTTAAGTTGCGTGCCGAAAGGTCCAAGATTATCAGTCCTTAAATGGCCCCAAAAATCATAATTAAACTTATCAAAATGGAAAGCAAAAATAAGTAAAATTATAAAAATTGCAAGCGGCACAAGTTTGCCGATAGTGCCAAGAATATTCATTACGGCGGCTTGTTTGACACCTCTTAAAACAACAAAGTTAAAAAACCAAATTAAGAGTGAACCGCAAAAAATGGAAAGCAAATTATTTCCGCCTGCAAAATGCGGGGGGAAAAAGTAATTTAAAGCATCCATTGTTATAACGGCATAACCGACATTGCCGAATATTTGCGAAAGCCAATAACCCCACCCGATAGTAAAACCGGTAAAAGGGCCAAAGCCGTCTCTGGCATACATATAAATACCCGAAGTTAAATCAGGTTTAACTTCTGATAAAATGCTAAAGGTATTGGCAATAAAATACATACCGATACCTGTTATCAGCCACGCTATTAAAATCACGCCGACGGATGCACCTTGCGCCATATTTTGGGGGAGCGAGAAAATGCCTCCCCCAATCATAGAACTTATAACAATGGCGGCAAGGCCTATAACGCCTAGTTTGCCTGCTGTATTATTGTTATTATTTCCCATAATTCACCTATTTTTTAATAACCACAGGTGCTGCATTTCTAAAGTTTAAAAAGCCAAGCACGGTTAAACAATAACCAAAGGGCTGGGTTAAGTTTAGATAGTTATGGAAGAACTGAAACTCGCTATGTTTTTGGACACCTCTAAGTTCAAGTTCGTGGTTTAAAGATTTATTAAGCCACATTTTTGCGTGGCCTTCGGCAATTTCATCATCAATAGGCGTGCTGAAATATTCAACATATTCTGCCGCCCAACCGCCGATTAAATTGCCTTTTTTATCTTTACCCCAGCAAATGCCGATACCCGTAGCAATTGCTTTATGGTCGTTGATATTTGCTCCGTTTCCGGCCATAATAACTTCTAACACTGCGCCGTGGTGAAAACTACCTGCCACCATATCCACCGGCACAATATTGCCATATAATTCTTTTGGTAAAACAGAAGTATAAGGGATAACATTAAAGTTTTCAATTTTTGCCTGTTTTAAAGCGGAATCATAGCAAAAAGTTTCAAAAGGTTGTGGCGGTATGCCGTCTTGGGCTTGGCCTGCACCGCCGCTATAAAAACATAATGTAGGATATCTTGTTCCGTATTCTTGATTACAATTTTCTTTCATAAAATAAAACCCCCGTAATTAAAACATAAAGGTAGTTCTTAAAGAAGCTACCGTCACAAATTCCTCTTCGGAATTTAGACCGGCATTAGGATAAACCTGAATATCCGGCGTAATTGTCAAGTATTGGGAAAAACCCCAAACCCATTGTGCTTCAAAAGCCATTTCATAGGCGCGGTTGTAAGTAGGATTGCCAAGCCCTTGCGCGCTTAACTGGTTATATGCCGCAGCAAAAGTTATAACATCTAAAGGATTTCTATCTAAAGGGTCTTTATAAGCAAAACCCAAAACATAAGAACGACTGATAGGTAAAATTTCCTCACTAATGCCGTTAATTCTGTTAAAGATAGTCCATTTATCAGTTAAACCCTGCTGGCTGTTAAGCGACCAACCCCAAGTATAACCTTCCTGTTCTTCAACAGAAGGCTGATAATAACCTAAAGCACTATATTGCCCCGGCTTGCCAAATAAATTAAAGTTATAACTTATTGAAGCAAAACCGGTATATTTGCCGTCAAAGGCGGTGTCAAACTCAATTTTATTACCGCTGACATTGTGCGCATCTTGGTAACCGCCGGCAATAGTTAAATTTTCCGTCGGTGTAATTTGGATATAAGCGCCAAGACTTGAGGAAGGATAGGCCTGCGTCGCATTTTGGGCAAGAACATAGTTGATTAAACCTGTTTGCTCGTTTGCGTCATAATCCGTTCCGTCAAAGTTATATATCGGGAATTGCCCGATAGTCCAGGAAAGCCAACTGAAATCACCGCCCCAAGTATGTGTAAAAGACATTTGGCTAAAGGTATCATCTTTGCTTGGATAATCGTTAATTGAGTTGACAATTCCGCCCCGTTCTTGTAAAACAGCTGCCTCTTGCCCCCAATAGCGAACAAGATTATAACTAAAATCAATAGCCGCTGTTCCCATAAAACCTTTATCTTTAAATAAAGTCCAAGTGGCATAAGGATAGTAAATTGCCTGTATGGCAGTTTGCTTTCCGTTAGGCGAAAGACGCTGCGCCGTAAAGGAAATATCAAGCCCGAACTGAAGCCCTATCATTTTATCTACCATTTCTTTAAAATCGGAATAAAAAGATAATGGGTCATTTTCTATCTCGTGATGGGCCTGTTTATTTTCTTGCAAACGCCTTTGATGTTTAACAGGGGTAAGAATTGTTATATCTTCCCAATCTTCCTCTGCATACATCATAGGGCTTGCGTCTTGGTTGTTTTGATTTGCCTGGTTAGGTGCTGCTTGCACAAATAAGGCAAAACATAACAAACATAATACTGCCAGTAAGACAAGTATGTTTCTTTTGTTCATTTAACCCCCTAGCGAAAAAGTTCCGCTAACTAATTTATATTAATTATTTAGCATAATGTCAATAGGTTATATATTCTTTAAATTATTTTAAACAAGACCCTTGACAAATATATTTTTCTGCATATACTTTATATATATACTTTTTGTTTCATAGGAGGTCTTATGACTACTATTATTATTTCTTTACTTGCAGCCCTTGGTATCGGCGGTGGCGTTATGCTTGCTTCGGGCGGCGGCAGTAGTGATTCCGGCGGGGCAGGCGTTGTTGCACCTGTTAACCCGGGCGATTCCGGCAGTGGTTCTTATACAGGCGGAGGGACGACCGGCGGTTCTACTGGTGGTGGAACTACCGGCGGCTCAACGGCGGTTGCTACAACCACTACAAATAATTTGCTTTCCCAGGTAAACTTTTCCGGCACAACAGCTATTAAGCCGGAATCTGTTCTTGCGGCCCAAGCACCGCAAGCTAAGCTTGTTAGCAAAACAGGTAATGCAACATTAAAAAGCGGTAAACTAACTATGGATCTTGCTGTTTTAGCGCCCGTCTTAGTAAGCGGCACTCATTATACAACTAATGAAACCTACAATACTGCCACCGGATCAATTAAATTTATGTCCGGTTATGCACCTGGAAATCCAACAGTATCTTCAACTTTTGACTTGACAAAAATAAATTCTTCAGCCTATCTCGCCGACGAATATAAAGGCACAGGCTCCGCCACTTTAACTTTACCCAGTATTGATTTTAGATACATAAAAGGTACTGGCACAGCTACTTACGGCACTTTTGAAAATATGACTTGGCAATTAAATTATACCTTCTTATATTTAGGCGGAAGGCAGCTTGGTTTAGCTAATAGCGACTTTGGATATATCCGCTGGCTTACTAAATTTTATCACGCAGATTTAGATTCCCGCAGATATTCCAGAATGGATGTTCAAACCTTATACCTCTTTGATGCAAGCCAACAAGTTAAAAATTATGCCGGTAGGTACGCAAATAATACAGCAACATTTAGCGGCAATATTATTGGGGAATATCACAAATTGCTTTCCTGTGGGAATAATAGCAGAAAAACCTTATACGGCAATATTTCCCTTACTTTAGATTTTAATGCTATGACTTTAAGCGGAGCCCTTAGCAATATGAAAGAAGGTTATCAGGGGTATAATTTTGGCAGAAACCCAAGCTTTACAGGCAAAATATATAATGTTTCCACTTCCAGCCCGAACTTTAAAATAGATTCTATGAGCGGTTATTATGCTTTAGAAGCAAACGGAACTTTTGGCGAGGGCGTTATAGTTAAAGGTGCAAGTAAAGATGAAATCGTAGGCGAATTATCTTTTACTTGGAACACCGGTTCAGAATATGTAAAACTTGCCTTCGGTGCAAAGGAATAAGAGATATAAGTCTATAAAAAACACCATAGACCTAAACAAAAAGTAAATGCTAAGAAAGCTCCTTTTAAAATAAGGAGCTTTCTTTTTTGCCCAAATTTAATTATAAAGATAATAACATAAACAAAATAAAATCTATAAAATATTTGTAGAACGAATTTTAAAAAGAGGCCCTTGACTTTTTTTATTTTCCGCCTATACTATTACTAACACTTTTTGTTTTATAGGAGGTCTTATGACTGCGATTATCGTTTCCATTTTAGCAGCCCTTGGTATCGGCGGGGGCGTTATGCTTGCTTCGGGCGGCGGCAGTAGTGATTCCGGCGGTGCGGCCGTGGTTTCAAATGTAAGCCCGGGCACTTCGGGCTCTTCTAATACAGGCAGCAGCACCACAGGAGGCGGCTCTTCTAACAGCGGCACAAGTAATAGCGGCGGATCTGGCACAGTGGGAACAACTACCGGCGGCGGTGCCGTTGACTGGGGTGATACAACTTCCGGCTCTAATTGCTCCGGCAGCGGTTTTGGTTTTAATGGCGGCAGCGCTTGTTCTTCAAATAATCAAATAACCATTTATCCAAACGGCAATCCAAACTTGCCTGCCATATCCGGCAATTTGTTTAAAAACACCGCCGGTTCGGCAATAACTACTAATAATAAACTCGGGCAAAATGCCACAACTTTAAACGGAAGCAATTTGCAAGTTGTTCTTAATATGTGGCGGCCTATTCCTGTATCCGATACTACTTTTAAATTATCCGAAGAAAACCCCTCAAGTTATAAATCTTGGGGAAACCATAAATATGTTTTTGATTATGGTAATTACTACACAAAAGTTATCTTTAATTTAGGCACACTTGTAAGTGATAATAATTTTGTAGATAATTATTCAATGTCTTCTTTGCCTACGGAAATTAGAACACTCAATGCAAATTATTTACTTGCAAGCGGCTCTTCCACTTCCGTAAAGGCCGAAACAAAATATATTCTTAATTGGTCTTTAGAGGCAACCCTTGCCTTAGGCGGTAGAAAATTTGGTTTACAAAATAGTGATTTCGGTTATGCAAAATGGAAATCTTATTTTACCGGGTCAAGTATATCGTCTAATAATTTTTATACCACATGGGGAGCAGAGCAAATGTATTTCTATAATACTTCTAAGCAGCTTATGGCTAGTGAGTATAACAGATATAGTGCAACTTCAAATAAAGCAACTTTTAATGGTAACGTTATCGGTGTGCAACACTTAATGAATAATACAAACGGCGATGACTATTTAACCGATATTATCGGCAATATTACCTTAACGCTTAACTTTGCCAATAAATCTTTAAGCGGTTCTTTAACTAATATGAAAGTTGGCAATGCTAATTGGTATACTTTTGCTTTACAAGGAAATATAAATGATATTTCCTCCGCAAAGCCAAATTTTACCATAACTGGGCTTGGTTATGATAATTCTTTATCTTCTTCTTTAGGCACAGCAAAGATAAATTTAAACGGCTCAGATATCAAACCTTTACTAAAAGATAATTCGTTTGGACACGGATCTATAGTTAAAGGAAGCAATGTTTCTAAAGATGAAGCTGTAGGAGAAATTGCCTTCGTAGGCGCTTCACAAAACTTTACAAACGGCAATATATTATTATATACTAATCTTGCCTTTGGTGCAAAAAAACAATAGATATATAGCCCATAAAACAAAAAGTAAATGCGAAGAAAGCCGCTTTTAAAGGGGCTTTCTTTTTTATTTGTCTTAAATAAAACATATTTTGTAAAGATAACAGAATATACAAGGTAAAAGCTAAAAGATATTTGTAGGACAAATAATCAAGAGAGACCCTTGACTTTTTTTATTTTAACTGCATACTATTAGAAATACTTTTTGTTTTATAGGAGGTCTTATGACTACTATTATTATTTCTTTACTTGCAGCCCTTGGTATCGGCGGAGGCGTTATGCTTGCTTCGGGCGGCGGCAGTAGTGATTCCGGCGGTGCGGCCATTGTTTCAAATGTTAATCCCGGTGGCTCTGGCAGCTCCAGCACAAGCGGAACAACCACAGCAGGTTCTAATACCGGCGGCTCTAATACCGGCGGAAGTTCTACAGGTGGAACAACTACCGGCAGTGGTTCAAGCACGGGTGGCTCTACCGGCGGGGGAACAACAGGTTATTCTAATGTCGGTGCTTTACTTGCAAGAGGTTCATTAAATGGCATAAGTGTTGTAGGGAAAGGCGCTCAAGGCAACACAACTTTAAGCGGAAAGAACTTAAGCATAGGTTTATCCGTATATTCTCCTATTTTGGTAAGCGGCACAACTTATAGATCAAATGAAGAATATGACACTATGAATACATCCGACGGATCACACAAAATTCTTGCCGGCCACGAAGTAGGCAGCCCTTTAATAAAGGAAATCGTAAATTTAAACACGATAGATGTTTCCAATGCTTATGCTGATTTTTATGCAGGCTCCGGCTTTCAAACAAAAAACTTGGGAACTTTAAATCTAACCTATTTAAAGAATAGAAACGCAATCTATAATAAAACATTTACGGATGTTACTTGGACTTTTAATATTATGGATTTTGCGTTAGGCGCAAGAAAGTTCGGTTTGCAAAACAGCGAATTCGGTTATTATGTTTGGCATGCCACTTATTCAAGCGTGGATATTGATAAGGATAAATCCCTTAGAGATAAAGTCTTAAACAATTACGGCGGGCAGCCATTCTATATGTTTGACACTTCAAAGCAAATTACAAATTATGCCAAATATGGTCAAGCGGCCACATTTACGGGCCATGTTATCGGCTTTCAGCGCTTTGAAAATTATGTTTGCAGAACTGATAGCGCCTCAATTCATATTACTGCTGATATTAGTTTATCGCTCAATTTGGCAAATAAAACTTTAAGCGGTGATATTACTAATACAAAATTATATAGTTATCCGCATTCAGGCAGCAGCACCACAGGTGTGTATCACACAATTGTATCATCAACAAATACAGGCTCTGATTGGTATAATTTTGCTCTTAGCGGAACGATAAACGATGTCAGTTCGGGTTCACCGAATATAACTTTCACCGATGTAACTTATGACTTAAATTCAGCACCCACAACCGGCCGTCAGTATGACGGATACCCGTTGCATCCGTTGAATAATAGCGATAATTTCGGTGATGCCGTAATAGTGCAAAGCAATACAAATAAAGATGAAATGGTAGGCAAAATTGCTTTTACCGGTCATAACCCGCAAACAAGTGTCTATTATTTCTATGATACCTTCCTTACTTTCGGTGCAAAACAAAAATAAATATTTAGCTACAATAATACTAGCCTAAAACAAAAAGTATAGAAGCCTCTTTCACAAAAGGGGCTTCTTTTTTTTATATAATTAAGTATGCTAAAAAAATTTCTTTTTTGTATTTCTTTTATTTTTATTTTTAATATCGCTTTTGCACAAGATTTGGCTTATATCTTGCCACAGGTTCAACCGACCATCCAAGATATCCAAACTTTAGTAGAACAAGGTAATTATACTTTAGCAAATCAAATTTTAGAACAGGCCTACGAAGAAGCCCAAACAAGACAGGAAAAAGAAGAAATAACTTTTATTATGGCTTCTATTGCTACAAAGAACGAAGATTATAACCGCGCAATCCGCCTTTACCGCCAACTTTTAAATTTTAATCCTTCTCTAACTATGGCACGCTTTAATTTGGCGTGGGTTTATTTTTTAAAAAAAGAATATGAGGGTGCAAGGTTTAATATGAAACTTGCCCTAGCACAAGAAGATTTGCCCGACGATGTTCGTATGCAAGGTAATTGGCTGCTTTATGAAATACGCCAGCAAAAAGTTTGGAACGCACAAATTCAAGTTGGTATTGCCCCTGATACCAATATCAACGGAGTAAGTGGCAAACAAATTGAGTGTGTTTATATAAGCGGCATACCTTTCTGCCGGGAACTTGAATCTATACAAAGTGATGTCGGCTTTCAAGGTTCGGGTTTATTTGATTATACCTATAAATTTAATAATAAGTGGAGCTTAAAAAGCCGTCTTAGTGTTGATGCGATACACTATGATGATGAACGCTTTTCCTTTTGGTCGCTTGGGTTTGCCACAGGGCCGCGCTACACGGCGCAAAAGGGGGAATATTGGCTTGCCGCCTCTTACAAAGAACAATTTAACGAAGAACACCGCTATTCACATACAATAGGTGTTTTTGCCGAAGCCTCACGCGATTTAAGCCGCAAATTTTCCCTTTACGGCAGAATTGATGCTTCCGATATTCATTATATCCAAGACCTTTATAAAGTTTTTAACTCTCAAGAATATGCCATAAATGCACGTTTGTTTTTCTATCTAAATAACTATTCTTATTTTGTTTTAGGGGCAGGCTTTTCTACCACTGATGCAAAATTAGATTATAACTCTTATTTTCACCAACATTATTCTTTAGGTTTTGGCGTGCAGTTGCCTTTGGGCTTTAATGTTTATGTAGAGCCTAGTATTTCAGATAATTATTTCTTAAAAGAAGGTATTTATATTAATCACGAAGAACTTGTTGAAGCAAAACGCAGAGAACATATACGCGGTGTTTATATTTCTTTAAGCAGCAATCTTTTAAGCGTTTATGAATTAACACCAAGAATTAATTTTATTTATAATAAAAGAACTTCCAATATTGAAAGTTATGAATTTGAACGCACCCGTTGGGAGTTTGGTATAAGCAAGGCATTTTAGTTTATTGCTATAATATAACTATGAATTTTAGAGAGTGGAACAGAAATTTTAGAGCTTGGAACAGAAATAAAAATCTTTGGCTGCGTGCAAAAAAAGCACAAGTTGCCAAGTTTTTATTTGACAGAAAATCAAAAACCCATTATTCGCCAAGCGCATTTAAAAGTATTAAAAAAGTGCTTTTTTTGCGCTATGATAATAAACTTGGCGATATGATAGTTTCCACCGTATCTTTTCACAATTTAAAAGCACTTTATCCAAAAATTCATCTAGCGGTTATCACAGGGCCAAGCGCAAAAACTATTATTGAAAATAATAAAGATGTTGATCAAATTTATATTTATAAAAAAAGTTGGTTTAAAATTTTAAAATTAGGGCTTGCTTTAAGAAAAGAAAAATATGACCTTGTTATTGATATAGATAGAGAAACTACCGCCCAAAGCATTTTGCTGCTACGCCTGATAAAAGCGCGTTTTACCTTTGGTTTTAACAGAGATGGCTATAAACTTTACAATATAAATAAACCTTACAAATGGAACAGCGGGCATATAACCAAACTTCATAAAGCGGTTTTTGAAGGGCTTAAAATTTTACCGAAAGATTATGAATTTGACTGCCGCTATATTTTGCCTTTACCCAAGGAAAGTGTTAAACTGGCCGAAAAAATTATAAAACCGCTTAAAAAAGAGGGGAAAAAGATTATTATTTTTAATCCTTTTGCCGCCTCAAGAAGAAGATGTTTTAGCGCAAAGCAGGCCCTGGAAGTCGCCACATTATTACCCACATATAATATTTTAATTATCGGTCCGGCAGATAAATTAAAAACCTTTTTTAAAGGTAAAAACACTTTGCCGGCTAATCTTGCCCTTGTTCCGCAGGAAAGTGCCTTAAAAGGCGGAATTTTGCTAAATATCGCACTTTTAAAACAGGCTGATATCTTAATTACGCCGGATACTTATATCGTTCACGCCGCAAGTGCTTTTGAAAAACAAATTTTTGCTTTGTATAATG
>JAZKZM010000182.1:0-2012 GCA_045612685.1 Elusimicrobiaceae bacterium | reverse complement strand
TTTTCTTTATTTTACCAATTTTTTTAGCTTTTTTTTCTTTTTTTTCTTTACCGAAAACAACTTGGACCACTTCGTCCATGTGGGAAACAGGTATCAAGTTTAATTCCTTTCTGATTTGGGCGGGAATTTCCGATACATCTTTCTCATTAGTCTTGGGGTAAAGAATTGTTTTGATATTTTCTCTGTAAGCGGCAAGGAATTTTTCCTTTATTCCGCCGACAGGCAAAACGCGGCCTGTAATAGTTATCTCGCCCGTCATAGCTATACCTTTTTTGACGGGTATATTTTCAATCAAACTAATTAAGGCTGTTGTGATAGCAGTTCCGGCTGAAGGGCCATCCTTGGGAACGGCGCCCTCGGGGAAGTGGATATGAATATCCTGCTTATCAAAATTGAACTTTTTGCCATAACCGCGGCTTCTTGCATAAGTAAGAGCGGCTTGCACGCTTTCCTTCATCACGCCGCCAAGCTGACCGGTCAAAATAAGTTTGCCTTTGCCTGCATATTTGGTGGCTTCAATTGCAAGGGTTTCACCGCCGACGCTAGTCCAAGCAAGACCTGTTGAAATACCAATGCCGTTTTCTTCTGCGGCAAAGTTGCTATATCTTGGCACGCCAAGAAAATCGCTAAGATTTTCCGTGCTTACCTTAACAGGTTTCTTTTTCTCTAAAAACTTGCGGGCGGCTTTACGCGCAATAGTGCCGATAGAGCGTTCAAAATTACGCACGCCGGCTTCTCTAACATAATCGCGGATAATTAACTCTAAAGCGGGCTCATCAATTTTCAAATTGCCTTCTTTTAAGCCGTGTTCTTTCATTTGGCGGGGTAAAAGATATTTTTGCGCGATGGCAATTTTTTCGTAATTTGTGTAGCCGGAAAACTCTATAATTTCAAGTCTATCTCTAAGAGTTACAGGGATAGTTGAAAGGGAATTTGCCGTCGTAATAAATAAGACTTTTGAAACATCAAAAGGAACATCTAAATAATGGTCCACAAAATCTTTATTTTGCTCGGGGTCTAAAAGTTCAAGCATAGCTGCAGCCGGGTCGCCGCGCCAATCAGAACCCATTTTATCAATTTCATCAAGTAAGAAAACAGGGTTATTTGTTTTTACTTTGCTGATACCTTGAATAATGCGCCCGGGCATAGAACCGATATAGGTTCTTCTGTGGCCTCTGATTTCGCTTTCATCCCTAACACCGCCAAGCGACATTCTTATAAACTTTCTGCCGATAGCGCGTGCAATGGATTTTGCAATAGAAGTTTTGCCTGTTCCCGGAGGCCCGACAAAGCACAAAACCGGCCCTCTTAAACTTTTGGTAAGTTGACGCACTGCAAGATATTCCAAAATTCTTTCTTTAACTTTTTCAAGGCCGTAGTGGTCCTCGTCCAAGATTTCTTTTGCTTTATCAATATCCAAAACATCCGTTGTGGAAATATCCCAAGGCATATTTACAAGCCAATCAAGGAAAGTTCTTGAAACAGTTGATTCAGGCGAAAACGGCGCCATTTTGGCAAGGCGTTCAATTTCTTTTGTGGCAACTTCGGCTGCCTGTTTTGGCAAATTATTCTTTTTGACTTTTGCTCTAAGCTCGTCTAAATCTTTTTGGAAATCATCTTTTTGGCGCAGTTCTTTTTGAATTGCCTTCATTTGCTCGTTAAGATAATATTCCTTCTGAGATTTTTCAATTTGACTGCGCACTTTGGAATGGATTTTTTCTTCAAGGGTAATAATTTCCACTTCGCTTGCCAAAAGTTTTAAAAGTTTTTCAAGACGAGTTTTGACATTAACACTTTCCAAAATATCTTGCCTGTTTTGTGTTTTAACAATAATGTTTGAAGCAATGGTATCTGCCAATTTTGAAGGGTCTTCAATTTGTCTTAGAAAGGAAACACCTTCAATAGCAATGCGTTTTGTTACCATTGCATATTCTTCAAAAGCGTCTAAAGTTTGGCGCATAAGAGCCTGAACTTCGGCATCTTTTACAACTTCTTCTTTAGGGTAGGAAACT
>JAZKZM010000181.1:0-2559 GCA_045612685.1 Elusimicrobiaceae bacterium | reverse complement strand
CGGAAAAGACTTTAATAAACTCTTATAATCATTAGCATTTTTTAATGATAAAACGGGTGCAACTTGCTCCGGTGTTAAAGAATTTATCATAAATTTTAAAGCCGGTGTAATTCTATTATCTAAAGTTTCTGATCTTCCGGTAGAAGTCACACTTCCGCCCCGCGACCCTACTTTATAACCCGGAAGCCCGCCACCAACTTTTTTTCTAATAGCTAACTGACTTTCAGTCATTGGGGAGCCCATTAGCATGATTCCCCACGGCGACACTTGAAATTGCGATCCATTTTGGAAAGTATAAAGCGCTTTTGTAACTCCAGAAACTCGCCCTTTTTCCACGAAACCTAACCGCCGCTGCTTACATAATAAGTAAGCGGGCTTTAATGAACCTTCACCGCTGCGAGCATTATTCCAGCCTTGAAGGCCGGCGGCTTGTAGTGCTTTCAGCGCTTGCTGATTTTGCGCGCTACCAAAAAGGCCCATTGCTAAAACTGCCAAAAGGGAATTTAAAAATTCCATTGCTTCAGCCGGTGTTACAGGAATGGGCGCCATTTTTACCACACTCTCACAAAGTTGTCAATAATTTTTTTTTGAGAAACCTTGCAATAGCGTTTATGGCTTTGGCCAAATTCGCCTAACTGCCCTTTATTCTTAATGTTTTGCAGCCGTTGTCGGTATCTATAGAAAGCAGATTGTAAATTAGTAACGCCTTCCTGATATGCAACCGCCGTGTGGCTTTCAACGAAATATAAACAAATTCCACTAGTTAGCGTATCATGGCAAATTTGCCAAGCAATAGGCGTGTCAGTTTTGGAAGGTGAATAGCTAGCATTGTACAGTGCCTCGGTAAGTTCCGCAAGCGCTTTTTTGTAAAAAGCGCCGGTTTCCGGTGCGCACTCTGATAAATCGCTATCCGATAGCGCCTTATCCCATTGTGCAATTAGCGGCCGCACGTCTGCTAAAATATAGTCATAGGCCATGACAAAAGCCCTCCAAAATTTGGATTTTATAACAGGGCTTTTTAGTTGTCAACTATTTTTTTGGGGAGAATGTGATTTTTTTTTAGAAACTAAAAACCATATTCATCATTATAATCATCAATCAAACTTTCATCTTCCATCTTTTGAGGGCCGTAACTATCCGCCGATGTTTTTGAAACAACAGGTGCCGGTGCATTTTTCACTTGTACTGATTCCGGTTTTGTGATAACTTGATCCAACGTATTTCTTTTTAACCCGTTAAATTCAGTTTGGCCAATTTTCCCGGTAAACTCTAGCCCATCATAGTCTAAAAAAGTCTCAAAAGAAAGTTGGCTTTTTACCCGTAAATCATGAGTAACCGCCCAAATATTTTGAAGTTTCCGGCCATTGTTTACACATAAATCATGTTGCCCCGGCTTTAAAGAAATTTCTTGCATTTTGGGCGGCAAATAGATATAATCAAAGAACACGCGATTTTTAAATTCACCTTCCAAAACTTTAAAACCAAAAAAAGCATATTTCAATCCGGTTTTGGTTTGGCAAACTCCCGGCTCTATCTCGTTTTTGTTATTCCGGGCAATCACACGCAATTTTAGAATATTGCCTTTTGGAATTAGCACACTTTCATCTATAGCGCAAGAGTTATTTTCAACTTTTTCACCTTCCATAATTTCAAAAATATTAATCATGGCAAATCTCCTTTACAATATTTTTATATTCTTCAATATTATTCACTATATAGCTTTCTGCTAATGGTAATCTGCTTTTAGCAATAAAAGCCGGGTGGCTTCCAAAACATACTTCCCGCTCACCACCGGAAACGGCCTTGGTTTTTTTGGTAGTAGCATCTGTTTTTGTGTTTACAACCGGTCTCATATATGCAATAATATCACTCCATTCATACCATAGCGCCGCCGCTTTTTTATTCAGCTTTAGCTCACTCCTAACATAACTTTGGCCATCGGGCGGATCATAGCTGTTGGTTGTCGCATGTGATATGACTATAATATTCATGCCTTTAGCGCGCGTAAGTTCAATTCCGGTAATAATTTGTTTCCAAATTTCCAGCGCATAAACATACCCTTTGCCATAGCCTAGATCTTCTATGCTTTTGATTTTATTGTCTTTAATAACTTTGTCCCAAACTAACGGCTCTAACCAATCTAAACTATCTAAAATCAGCGTTTTAAAATCATGTTTTTCTTCACGCAATGTGTGTAATACTTCTGATAAATCCTTTAGATTTTTAATTAAATCAAAAGTTTGCACATCTAATCCGGCCGCGCCGTCCTCCGTTCTCAGCAAGATCGGCGCCGGGAACATACTTGCAAAGGTAGTTTTACCTATACCCGGCGGGCCATACATTAAGATTCTTAAATTCTGTTTTGTTTTCGATGACTTAACATCATTCAAAGTAAATGCCATTGTTACACCTCTCTTTATAAAAAAACGCACTAGGGCTTATTGCCCTAGTGCTAAATGGCCATATTTATTATAATTTTACTTCATACAACCATTTGGTTAGCAAATTACTAATGCTATTATATTCACCGGCTTCCACTGTTTCATTTACTGCGTCTAT
>JAZKZM010000180.1:0-7120 GCA_045612685.1 Elusimicrobiaceae bacterium | reverse complement strand
CTTCGCCAATCGGGGTAGATAAAGATATAGGGTCTTGCATAATTTTTAAGATACCTTTAACTTTTTCCATAGATAAGTGCAAAGCCTTTGAATAATCTTCTAACTCGGGCTCGCGTCCGTTTTCCTGACGGAATTTATTAGAAACTTTTGTAAGTTTTGAAACAAGTTCCTTCATGTGAACAGGTATGCGGATAGTGTTTGCCTGGTCTGCAATAGCGCGGTTAATTGATTGCCTAATCCACCAAGTGGCGTAAGTGGAAAATTTGAACCCTCTTTTATATTCAAATTTTTCAACGGCTTTCATCAAACCAAGGCCTCCTTCCTGTATCAAATCGGAAAGTTCCAAATTGGAATTGACGTGCTTTTTTGCGATAGAAACAACCAACCTTAAATTTGCGCGGATAAGTTTTAATTTATCTTGCAAAATCATACTTTCAAAGAAGGCAATTCTATCGGTAAGGGATAAAAATTCCTTTTCCGATACCGGCAAAGTTTGCACAAGTTTTTCATAGCGGTTTTTTACACCGTTAATATTTTTAATTGCTCTTTCTAAATCAGCAGCGCTTTGTGCATGGGTTTTTTTGACGAGCTCTTTTTCTTTTATTTTGCCTTTTTCATATTGCTTATAAAGTTTAACAACTTCATCATAAGGACCAAAATATTCGTCAAAGCGGTTAATATCGTTTTTATATTCGGTTATTTTATCTGCCAAGTTTTTAAGGCGGTTAATTAATCTTTTGATTTTGTTTTGGTTTAAGTTTAATTTTAAAATTCTGTCAACCACTTCTTTTTGTTTTTCTTCAAGTTTGCTGGTATATTTGCTTAGCATTTTATCGCTGATTTTAGGGTTGCGCAGTTCTTTTAAAAGGGCGGTGATATCTTTTTCTCTCTTGGAAATAAAGGCCGCGGCCTCTTTAAGTTTTTTACGCATATTGGTAAGTTCGCGCGAAGTTCTTTTACCGCGCGGCATAAGTTCTTTTGTGGTCATTTCTTCCTGGTCAACAAGTTCTTCCCAGGAGCAAATTTCACGCATAGTTATAGGGCATTCCAAGACAAGTTTTCTTAATTCTTTTTCGCGTTCGCGAATATTGCGCGCAAGGGCGATTTCTTCGTCGCGGGATAAAAGCGGCACTTTACCCATTTCGGAAAGATACATCCTAATAGAGTTTGAAACATCAATATTTGCAGCCCAATCTTCGGTGTAATTTTCTTTTTCGGAAGCGGCCTGAGATTTATATTTTTTATCAACAAGTTTAATGCCAAGGTCTTCTAAGGTGCCCATAAGGTTGTCAATATCTTCGGAATTATTATCTCCCGCGGTTAAAGATTTATTAATTTCATCCAAGGTTAAAAACCCGTGTTCTTTACCGATTTCAACTAATTCTTTAATTGCTTTGTCTTGTTGTGCCATATTCTTTTTTATCTCCAAGTTATGACTTTAATTTTTTTTGTAATTTAATTTGTTCCTGCAAAAGTTCAAGCGGAACTTGCCCAGCCGGATATTTTTTGAGTTGGGCGTTTAAACTTTCAAAGCGTCTTTCAAGAAACGCTCTTTCAATAGAACCAATATAAGTTTTTATATCAACCGAAGCGCGTGCCTCTTTTGGCAAAACTTCAAGCGTTAAATTTAAAATAAGAGGCTCAAGTTCGGGATGTTTTTGTATAAGGGGTTTAGAGGGCTCCTCAATAGTCGGATTTTCTTGATAGAGGGCTTTTATGCCTTCTAAAATATGCCATAAGTCCTTATTTTCAAAATGGGCTTCACTCAAATTTGCGCAATCTTGGCAATATCTGGGGTTCCACAGAAGAAGTTTTATTAAATCAGCTTCGCGTTTCGGTTCAAGTTTTTTTGTTTGTTTATTTTGAACCGGGGCTGCATATTGTGTCGGTTTTCTTGCTATTTTGTTAAGCATAATATCAACATCAATATTCAAGCGGTCTGCTGCGGTTCTGGCCCACTCTCTTTTAATAATTTCATCAGGTTGTTTGTTTATAGTTTCACTTAACTCGGCGGCAATATCTGTTTTTGCTTGCGCGTCCATATTTAAACCTGCTTTTTTTAGTAAGAGATTAATTTGAAAATCCATTATATCAGGCGCGGTTTTTGCTATATTTTTAAATTCTTCTGCGCCATATTCTGTTATAAATTCGTCTGGGTCAAGGCCGGCTGGCAAGGTGGCAACTCTAACATAAAGCCCTTGCTCCACTAAAATTAAAGCTGCTCTTACAGCGGCATTAATACCGGCATCATCAGGGTCAAAAATAACAACGGCCTGTTTTGTGTATCTTTTTAACATATTTGCGTGATAAGCGGTAAAAGAAGTGCCAAGCGGAGCAACGCAGTTTTCAACCCCTGCCTGATGGGCACCGATAACATCCATATAGCCCTCAAGTAAAATAACAAAATTGCTTAATCTGATAGCAGGGCCGGCAAAATTAAGACCATATAAAATGCGGCTCTTGGTAAATAAAGGTGTTTCCGGCGAGTTTAAATATTTTGGTTGGCCGTCGTCAAGAACTCTACCGCCGAAGGCAACAACTTCGCCCCTATGATTAAAAATCGGGAACATTAAACGATTTTTAAAAAGGTCGCTTCCCATAGAATTTAAAAGGCCTAAAGTTTTTAAATCCTGTTCGCTGAAACCTTGCTCTTTTACTTTTGGAATAAGGCCGTTAAAAAAGCTTAAGCCAAGGCCGAATTTTAAGACAGTTTCTTTAGTTAAATTGCGTTCTTTGATATAATTTCTTGCGGCAGTGCCTTGCGGTGATAAAAGTTGCTGTTGGTAGAAATCTTTTACAAAAAGCATTAATTTATAGTATTGAATACGCTTTTTTTCTTCGGCGGACATTTCGGCAATGGGCTTCCATTCAAGGCCGGCCCTTTGGGCAAGTTTTCTTGCAGCTTCGGTAAAGGAAAGGTTTTCAATACGCATTAAAAAATCAAAAATATCGCCGCCGGTCTGACAACCGAAACAATAAAATAACCCTTTCTCCGGTGCAATGGAAAAAGAGGGGGTTCTTTCCCTGTGGAAAGGGCAACAGGCCTTATAGGTTCTTCCGCTTCTTTTGACTGAGGGAATATATTCTTTTACCAGTTCCAGCAAATCAACATTTTGGCGTATTTGCTCAATAATATTATTTTCCATTTTGCTGCTTGTTTATTATTAATTATATAAATGGCCACGCGTGCGCACGCGTAAGACACAACAGCCCGCCCTCATTTATTTTCAGGCGGACTATTGTGTTATGTTTCTGATTAACTAAAAGCGTTTTCTTTTAGTGCGTCTCATTCTGCGTTGAGCTTCTTGAGATTTGAGTTTTCTTCTGATGCTGGGCGGGGTATAGGTTTCTCTTCTTTTGATTTCTTTAAGAATCCCGTTCTTTTCGCATTCTCTTTTAAAGCGTTTTAAGGCTTCTTCAAGATGTTCAGCATCGCGGACTTTCACAAATACCATTAATTATTTCACCACCTTATCCCTTAGGATAGTTTATTTAAAATCTGTTTAACCGGCCGGCCACATAAAGCGGCGCCCTGCCATTAAGTGATAGTGTAAATGTTCAACACTTTGGCCGGCGCCTTTGCCGTTATTGGTTATAAGTCTAAAATCTGTTATACCCATATCTTTGGCAACCTTTGCAGCGGTTAACTGCAATTTGCCAAGAAGGGCCATATCTTCTGTGCTGGCCTCATCAAGTTTAGCAATATGTTTAACAGGAATGATGAGTAAATGAGTCGGTGCTTGTGGGTTTAAATCTTTAAACACCGCAACATCTTCATCCTGGTAAACAATTTGTGCTTGAACTTCGCCTGAAGCAATTTTACAAAAAATACAGTTTTTCATACTCTCTTTATATTATAGCAAATTAAACTCTGTTATTAAAGTAAAAAGTTAAAAATAAAAGAGCTTTTTACACTCTTAACATATTATACCACAAAATCAGATGTTTTTGCATAAAAAGTTTGCCACAAGGTTGCTCTTAGTGTTTATATTTAATACCATTTATATATGGTGAGTTTTACCAAAATGGTAAAAAAGGAGTTTTATTTATGGATAAAAATTTAGAACCTATTGCAGTTATCGGTATCGGTGCGATAATGCCGGGGGCTTTGAATAAAGAAGAATATTGGCAAAATATTATTAACGGCAAAAATTGCATAACCGAAGTGCCAAAAGAAAAATGGGATTCTACCCTTTTTTATTCCTCCGATAGAACCGCACCTGATAAAACTTATACTAAAATAGGCGGTTTTATAACCGGCTATAAATTTAATTCCTTAAAATATAAAATCCCGCCTGCCGTTGCAAAACAAATGGATTCAATCCAATGCCTTGCTTTGGATATTGCGCAAATGGCGCTTGAAGACAGCGGATACGATAAAAAAGATTTTGACCGCACAAAAACAGCGGTTATTGTTGCAAATTCTGTCGGCGGGATGAAAAACGAATATAGCAATATCCGCATATATAAAGCATTTTATTATGATATGCTAAAACGCAGTGATGCTTTTAAAAATCTGCCTCAAGCAACCAAAGATGAAATTTTAAAGGAATTAGAAGGTTTTGTAAACGAACAATTTTTACCTATAAATGAAGATACTATGCCGGGCGAACTTCCAAATGTTCTTGCCGGCAGAATTGCAAATGTTTTTAATTTAAACGGCGCAAACTTTGCCATTGATGCTGCTTGCGCAAGTTCCCTTGCGGCTTTAGACCAAGCGGTAAACGGCCTTAGAGCAGGCGAATATAATATGGTTTTATGCGGCGGGGTTGATCAAATGATGTCCCCTGCTTCTTATATAAGATTTTGTAAAATAGGTGCCTTGTCTGACAGCGGCTCTTTTGCTTTTGATGCAAGAGCAAACGGGTTTGTTATGGCAGAAGGCGCCGGTATGGTGCTTTTAAAAAGACTCAGCGATGCCGTTAAAGACGGCGATAAAATTTACGGCGTAATCCGTGCAATAGGTTCATCCAGCGACGGTAAAGGTAAAGGCATAACCGCACCTAATCCAAAAGGCCAGATTAATGCTATTAAGCGCGCTTTTAATCAAGTTGAATTTGATCCCTCAGAAGTCGGTCTTATGGAAGCACACGGCACGGCCACTAAAGTCGGCGATGCAACGGAACTTGCTGCTTTAAATGAAGTTTTTAGCCCTTATGCAAAACCCGGCACTATAGGTCTTGGTTCTGTTAAAAGCCAAATCGGTCATACAAAATCAGCGGCGGGTATGGCTTCTTTAATAAAGGTTATGCTTGCTTTATATAATAAAGTTTTGCCGCCTTCAATCAATTTTGAAACACCTAATCCTATCGTAGATTGGGCAAAAAGCCCTTTTAAAGTTATAACAAAAACAACGCCTTGGCAAACTGATAAAGTGCGCACGGCAGATGTTTCGGCATTTGGCTTTGGCGGCTCAAACTTCCATTTAATCGCGCAGGAATATGACCCTGCCAAAAATGATTTTAAACAAGAAACAGCAAAAACAGTATGTTGTAAGCAGGAGAAAGAGATGACAGATATTAAAACTGATTATAAACTTATGGTCCCTGTGGAAAAATTGCAGGGTGATATGTTGATTTTTTCAGGTGATACAAAACAAGATCTATTTAATAATTTAAACGAAGTTGCGCGTTCTATCAAGCAGGAAAATTACTTTTTAACTTTGCTTGCTTATAAAACCCACACCCAAAAACATAAAAAATTTGCTGTTTCTATCAATGCCGAAAATCCTGATAAATTAAAAGAAAAAATTGCTTTCTTTATTAAAACCGCTACCGGCACAGATGTTTGGGCAGAACCTTCTTTATATTTAAAGATGAAAGGTATTTATCCTTTTACCCCGACAACAGATAAACCAAAAGTTTGTTTTATGTTCCCGGGCCAAGGCGCACAATATGTTGATATGATGAAAGACCTTGCCAGCAAATATAAAATCGTGCGCGAAACTTTTGCCCAGGCAGATAAAATTTTAAAAGAAATTATCGGCTCTACTTTAACTGATACCCTTTGGTCTAAAGAAGGGGAAAGTAAAGAAGAATATAAGAAAAGAGAAGAAGCCATTAAGCAAACCCAAATTACCCAACCGGCAATTTTAACCTGCAATGTGGCAATGATGCGCCTTCTTTATCAATTTGGTTTAAAACCTGATGTAACAATGGGCCACAGCCTTGGCGAATATGGCGCTGCGGTTGCTTCCGGCATATTAAATTTTGAAGATGCCATTAAAGCCGTTACCATCCGCGGCAGCGTTATGGCAAATATTGAACTTGAAGATACAGGCAAAATGGCCGCAGTTTCCGCCAGCGTTGAAACTATTGAACCGGAACTTGCAAAAATTTCGGGCTATGTTGCCGTTGCAAATAAAAACTGCCCTACCCAAACCGTTATCGCGGGGGAAAGTAAATCCGTTGAAGATGCAGTTGCTTTGTTTAATTCACTCGGTATTCAGGCAGTTGAAATACCTGTTTCCCACGCTTTCCACTCAAAGATAGTTGCACCCGTAATGCCTTCTTACCGCAAATTCTTGGATACTCTTGATGTTAAAGCGCCGACTTTACCTATAACCTCAAATGTATCAGCAGATTTTTACCCTACTGAAATTGAAAAAATTAAAGATATTATGACAACCCAAATTATGAGTTCCGTTGAATGGGTAAAACAAGTTGAACTTGCTTATAAACGCGGTGTTCGCTTGTTTATTGAATGCGGACCGAAAAGAGTTTTAAGTGCTTTTGTTACCAATACTTTAGCAGATAAAAAAGATATCAGAGTCTTGGCTTCCAATCACCCAAAACGCGGCGGTATTACCGAGTTTAATGACTTAATGGCAAACTTGGCTGCAGCCGGTATAAGTGTTGATTGGTCCAAAACCGATATCACAAAAGAAGATACTTTGTTTACTCCTTGCTTTAAAGAAGCCCTTAATTTACCTAAACCAAAAGAAGAAAAACCTTTTGACCTTAATACTTTAAAACAGCAATTTGGCGTTTTAAAACAAAGTGAAGAAAAAGTTGTTTTAAACGCGGATGAAATTGTTGTAAGCGGTGTCAGCGCAAAAATTGCCGGTGCAAATTTAGAAGAAATTTTACAAGGCAAAAGTTTAATAAAAGAACTTGCTGAA
>JAZKZM010000179.1:0-12753 GCA_045612685.1 Elusimicrobiaceae bacterium | reverse complement strand
AGAACATAAAAATGAAAAAAGGTTTTACCTTAATTGAATTACTTGTAGTTGTTTTAATAATTGGTATTTTAGCAGCAATTGCCGTGCCGCAATACCAAAAAGCAGTCAAAAAATCACGCGCTGTTGAAGCTATTATGAATCTTAAAGCTATACATAAATCTCAAGAAATATACTTTTTAGCTAACGGAACTTATACCGAAGATTTAACCGAACTTGATATAAAATTAAATTCTGATAATTATAGATATTTTTGTGGTATCGGACATACTTTAGCTTGCTATGCTGAGCCTAAATTTACAAATGATTTTTACTTCGACCTAACTAAAGGCGACCCACTACTATGTAGAGGAACACAAGAAGCCTGTAATTTTATAGCAACTACAACTTTAGGTAATCCTTCAAAGAACTATTGGATTGTTGACCTTTAAACCTTAAATAATAAAAGACCCCAGCAAAGCAAATGGTTTTATGAGGATGTTAGGTTCAAATTTTACTCAAGCAGAGCACATTGTTTTGCGAAGATTTTGCGTTTAGAGAAGACGCGAGGAGCGACGCATATCTTGAGCGGGTGGCAACCCCGCATATGCGAGCGACGGGCGACGCACTATAAACGCAAAAGCTGAAGCAAAACTAAGTAAGACTCTCTAGGTAAGTCCTAAGTCCTTCTTTTTTTGCACGAGCAACGGCTTTATCGTAAATATTATCGGCAAGTTTCTTTTGGCCTTGCAAATAATAAATTTGCGCAAGGCTGATTTCGGTCAAAAGTTGGCCGCGGATTTCATCACTTGCGCCAAAAAGTTTTTTGGCTTCAAGCAAAGTTTTAAGGGCTACTTTCAAATTGCCTTGGTGTTTTAAAATATCGGCCTTGCCCCATTTAACAAAACCAAGGTCAACTAAATCATTAATAGAAGAATATAATTTATCAGCCACGATATAATGCTTCATCGCTTTTTTATAATCGCCAAGCTGTCTTAGGCCGTTGGCTAGTCCGCAATTTGAATAGGCCTTGCCAAAAACATCTTGGGTATTTTTAAAAAGTTTTGCGGCAAGTTGATAATTTTTAACGCAATCTTTAATATTGCCCGCAATTCTGCTGATACCGGCAAGGCCGCAAACAGCGTAAGCAACTGCAATATTATCTTTGGCTTTTTTAGCAAGATTAATTGCCTTTTTAAATTCCAAAATACCTTGCGCGAAATTGCCTTCAAGACGGCTGATACCGCCGAGCGCCCAATAAATAAAACTTTGGCCCGCCATTTCGCCTTGTTCTTGATAATAATTTAAGGTTGTGTTTAACAAAACTTTTGCATCTTGCAGTTTGCCTTGCGCCCTTAAAGCAAGAGCGCGTTCTTGCAAAGCTAAGACGGAAAAATCTTCAAGTTCTGCCTGCTGGGCTAACTTTTCCGCTAAAGAAGCATTTTTATAAGCGCTTGCCGCTTTGCCTAAAGTGCGCTCACATTTAGCAAGGGCAAGCAGCAAATCAATTTTATTTTCCACTTCGCTTTTAGAAATATTTTTTAAGGCTTGCTGATAATTTTTTATTGCCTCTTCAAAACTGCCAAGCATTCTTTGGGCTTCAGCAAGGACAAATAAAATTTGCCAATTTTTTGTTTTAACTTTGCCAAGTTCTTTTAAAACTTGGGCCGGTTTATTTTGGTCTAGTAAATCTTCAAAGTAAGAGGCATTTTTCATAATTAACTTCTGTAAACCTCGTAATTGATATGTGGGAAGATATTATCCCTTTGCTCTAAATTATAGACATAACCCTCGTCAATTCTATTACCCATAATCATTTCATAAAGGGCAATAAAACGCTGGATATGGTCTTTAGTGCGTTTTGTTGAATATTCTTTTGCAGTGCCGACAGTCATCAAAAATGCCCAATCGGATGATTGCATTAAAACAAGTTCCCTTGCGGCTTGGTTTAAAGCACGCCTTAAAACGCCTTCGGCATTAGGGAATTTATTTGCCATTTCCACCATTCTTTGTGCGGCTTTAATAAGGTGTCTATAAATCCAATCATTGCCGCTGTTAAGCCAAACATCGTGGTAGCCTTTATCACCCCAAGAGGACATTGAAGGTTGCGCCACTTGATTGACAGGATATTTTTGTAAATATTCCATAGGGGTAATAAGTTTAATATCTTTTTGGTCGTAGTAAATTTTCTTAAAAAGATATTCCAAAAACTCTATACCTTCATACCACCAGTGTCCGTATAACTCGGCATCATACATAGAAACTACTAGCGGTTTTCTATCGGTAATAACGCTGGCAAGATATTCAATTTGTTTTTGGCGGTTAAACATAAAATTGCCCGCGTGGCTGGCGGCAACTTCGCGCGCGCGGCTTGGGTAATAAGGTTGCTTTTGGTTTAAAGAAACTTTACCTGTGATTTTGTGGTATTTCATACCGATATTTCTTCTAACGCCGTCAGAATGCAAATATGGTTTTATATATTCATAGTCAAGGTCATAGCCAAGGTCGCGGTAAAATTCTCTGTAATTCGGGTCGCCGGGGTAGCCGCTTTCTGCGCTCCAAACCTGTTGGGCTGATTCCATATCTCTTGCAAAAGCCGCAACGCCATTTGGGGTATAAACAGGGGCGTAAATGCCGTATTTAGGGCGCGGAACTGCGTGCATAACGCCGTGGGATTCCATAAAGAAAAATCTGATTCCTTCTTCCTGCAAAAATTTATCATCACCGGGGTTATAAGCGCACTCGGCAAGCCAGATACCTCTTGGCCCTCTGCCGAAATGGCGTTTATAATCTTCAACGGCAATTTTGATTTGGGCGCGCACGCTTTCCCTATGCACTTGTAAAGGCAAATAGCCGTGTGTCGCGCAGCAGGTAATAATTTCAAGTTTACCCATATCTTGGAATTTTTTAAAACCTTCCAAAATTCTGCCGTGATAATAATTTTCAAAAAGTTCTTGGTAGCGCAAAAACTTGGTATTATACATTTGCGCCACTTCTGCAAATTCGGTATTTTTTGTGCGTTCAAGTTCTTTTGCGCTAAGCTCAATTCTTTGGTTTAAATAATGTCTAAAGCGGGAAATTAACAACTCATCACTCATCATCGCACACAAAGGCGGTGTTAAGGACATTGTTATTCTAAAATCAACCCCTTCTCTTGTAAGGTTTTCATAGACATTAAGCAAAGGCAAATAGGTTTCCACCATTGCTTCAAAGAACCAATCTTCTTCTAAGAAATCGGGATACTCAGGGTGTCTGATAAAAGGTAAGTGGGCGTGTAAAACCAGGGATAAATAGCCTTTTTCTTCCATAGGGATTAGGCCTCCTTTTGTCTTTGTGCTTTAATAGTAATGGCGCGCTTCTTTTCAGCTTTGGTTTTGTGTTCCGCGCGGATAGGAATAATCACTTGGCCTTCCTGCAAGGAGTATCTTAAAGAAAATGTGCCATCAGGATTTAACTTCAAAGGAATATCGCCAAGCATAACTTTTGCATTTTGGCTTGCTTGTCCGTAAACAATAAGTTCGCAATCAGCTTTAAGCCAGATATCTTCGTCGGTTTCTTCGCTGGCTTGCGGTCTAGCCAAAGCAGCCGAACTCCAGGAAGATATATGGGAAGAGGGCAAGCCGTTTATATCAAAATCAAACATTTTCCATTTATGCGTAAAGATATGTTGCAATTTTTCGCTTGAGCCGCCTTGTCTGTCAAACATATCCTGGCCGGACATTTTGAGAAGTTTTTGATAATCGCCTTCAACCATCATCCACTTTTCATCTACCACATTTGAAACCCTGCCCGGCGGCAAAGTTGTGCCGTTGCTGCGGGTAATTAAAATAAATCTGCCATCAGGGGTAAGTAATCCAAGGTCGCAAATATATCTTCTGGCACTTGCTGCACTAATATACCAGCTTCTTGCATCTAAAACCACATCAATATCAAAAAAGCTGTTTGCGTTTGTGCCGTCAAAATTATCTTTATCCGTTATATCATAAACGCGGATAATGCTTTTTGCCCTTTCAAAAATATCCTGGCCGTAAGTATCTTTGATATATTCGTAAGTTTCTTTTACGATATCCCAAAATAAAAACATCCAATTCGGATCTTTTGGTAAAAGGTAGCTCTCCGTTGCGCCGTAGCTTTGCGGCAAATCATATTGTGCTTTATCTTGCTCACCGTGATTTATTCTTATAACGGCTGTTGATGAAAGTTTTTCGTCCATAAATTCCCCTTATTTTTTAATTTATTATTTTATGAGTCCAAGTTTTTCAATTTCTTCAAGTGTGGGCTTTACAAATTCTTGGGAAATTTCAACTGCTTTTTCAGCAGCGCCAATATCTTTAAGGCCGTTTCCCCCCACGACAATTGCAACACTTTCGTCTTTTTTAATTGCGCCTTGCTCAACTAATTTTTTTAGTCCGGCATAAGTAGCAGCGCCGCTAGGCTCGGCAAAGATGCCGGTTTTTCTTGCAAGTTCGCGCATGGCAGCTATTATTTCTTCATCTGATACGCTTACTGCCATGCCGTTTGATTCTTGAAGGGCTTGCAAAGCAAGGTAAGAATCACGCGGATAATTTACTGAAATGCTATCAGCTATTGTTGAGGCTTGGACTGCAGTTGCCTCTGTCTTATTTTCCCAAGCATTTTTAATAGCTGCACTGCCCTCTGCCTGAACGGCAATCATTTGGGGCATTTTTTCAATTATGCCGAGTTTATTAAAATCGGTAAACCCCTTCCACATACCGCTTAAAATTGTGCCATCACCGACGGCAACAAGCACTTTATCGGGCGCTTCCCATTGCATTTGTTCGCAAATTTCAAAAGCGCAGGTTTTTTTACCTTCGCGGCCAAAGGGGTTAAAACCGGCTGCTCTGTTATACCAGCCGTATTTAGCCGAAGCGGCCTTGCAAAGTTCAAAAGCATCATCATAGGTGCCGTCTATTCTGATAACGTGTGCGCCATACATATAAAGCTGCACGAGTTTTGGAATAGGTGTATTTTTAGGTGTAAAAATAATTGTTTTTAAATCTAAACAAGAAGTTAAACAGGCAAGGGAATCACTTGCATTGCCGCTTGAAGCATCAGTAATAACTTTTGCGCCAAGTTCAAGCGCGCGCGCCACGGCCACAGCGCTGCCTCTATCTTTAATAGAGCCGGTCGGGTTTCTTCCCTCGTCTTTAATATAAAGTTTTGAAATGCCAAGTTCTTTTGCAAGGTCATCAACCCTATAAAGCGGCGTCCAACCCACTTGAACGGGCGGCATTTCGTCGTGTTCTTCTACAGGTAATAAATCCACATAACGCCAAATATTATAGTTTGTGTTTTTTTCCAAAACAACATAATCAAAGCGTTTATTAATTAATTTATAGTCGTAATTTATTTCCAAATTACCCCCACAGGAATTGCAAACATAATCAGATTCCCGCGTTGTATGTTCTTTTCCGCATTGGACACATTGTAAATTTAATATCTTTTTCATAGATTATATTATATCATTTTATGAGATTTTTTATATTAAAAATAAGCGTTAATACAATAACCCCCTCTATTGCTAGAGAGGGTTTTGTTAGAACTAGTAAAATAGGATATTTTATTTCGTAAGGACTTCCGGCGGAACATTGGCAGACGCTTTACCATTACTAACTTTAACCTCAAGATTAGCCGGTTCGTTTACATTTGTTGTAATAGGTTCCGCAGTTGATTTTTTACCTGTCAAATCAAATTTTTCAGAAGCCGTAAAATCAGCAGGTTCGGGCTCTACTTAACATTTTTCATATTATCAGTAGGGTGTAAAATAACTTCTCCGTTTTCATCTAAACTTACACGCCACCAACCAAGTTTGCCATCTATCTGTGCCCAAACTAAAACATCATCTATATTTTTGTATGGAATACTTTTAAAATATCTAACAATATGGCCGAAGTCATTATAATTAGGGTCTACATTACTATAATAACGTCTATGTTTCTTAATTATAACAGGTAAATGCCCCCAATTATAATTTATAGAATAACCAATTGCCACTTTTATATCACGCGAGAAAAATATATTATCATGAGCAGACCTGCTTAACTCTAAACCTTTTACAAATATCCTTTTTAAATCCTCATATTTTTCTAGTGTCATACCTCTGTAAATTGCCTTATTTTCTATAAAATCAGAAGGCAAATAAGTCATTACATGCTCAATGTCATAATAAAAAAACGTAACCTGTTCATATTCCTCGGTAAGCAACTTATTTTTATATTCCTTGGTAAACAAAATTTCTGCGGAAATACCTTTTAGTTTAGGCGTAGATGTAGGACCTATTAAGTCCAATTTTTCCTGAGCTGTAAAGACATCAGATTCTTGTATTTTTGCAAAAACTTTTTCTTTAATAGCTTTTTCTACTTCGTCAGCGGAAAGATTTTGCCCTTCTACATCGGCTGAAGCTTGAGATACTATTTCTCGAACTTTTGCCAGTTTTTCATCACTTAAATAAGGTTTTCCCGTTAAAAAGGCCATCATTTTTTTGCTCAAACCAAATGGGCCTAAAAGCATAGCGGCAGGCTTCTGATAGAATGGGCTTAATATATCGTATTTTACCTGTTTGCCTATCTGTATAATTTGTTCCGTTTTAGCACCGTTTGCTACTGAACTTTCACTAATCCAAACATCCGCCTCTGCTGTTTGCGGGGCAACTTGTCCTTCTAGCGGTTTAGGTGTTTGAACCGCTTGAGCCGGTTCTGCTACCTCAACAGGCCTTGGCATTTCTGATGGCACTACTTCAGCAGGTCTAATTTCCGCTGGTTTAGGTTCCGCCGGTTTGACCTCCGCTGGCTTAACTTCAGCGGGCTTTAACTCTGCAGGTTTGCGAACTTCAGTCGGTTTAACTTCAACAGGTTTAACTGTGCTAACAGCCTTTGTTGGATTGGTAGGTTTCATTTCTATTTTAAAGTTTCTTATTCTGCTAAACCAATTACCTACTTTGCTAATCATTGCAGGCATTGATACAATCATTTTACCTATCATCAAAGCCTGTGCGTAAACATCTAAAAATTTAGCTACATTTTTTGTTCTGATAGTAAGTGCATACATGTCTTGTTTTCTTTTGTTAAAAGGTTTCTTTGCTAATTTAAGATATGATGCTGCAATATTATTTTTATCTCTTTGCGTTATTTCGTTAATATCCCACCAGCTGCCGTTATAAATAACTTTTGCGGCTTTTGTTAAGTTTTCACTTGTTACTTTTGCGGTAGATAAAATACCAACAATTAAAGATGCATGGATTTTAGTTTCTCTTTTAAGAGGACTATCGGCTCTTTGACCTATAATAGTATTTGCGGTACCTTGTTTGGCGGCATTTAATTCGGTATAGTATTTAGTAGCAAATCTTGAAGCAAGTTTTGCAACTTTAAGGTCTTTTGTTCTTCTGCCGATTTCTTTACCGATTTGTTCAAATATATCAGTGTAAATTACATTTGAATAATTAGCCAAACTTTCATCTCTGGCTTCAGCTAAACGCTTTTGGTCATAGCTGTTTTTATCCGGGTCAACATAAACATATCTTCTTGCTATGGCATTATAATATTGTCCAAGGCCGTTATTTACTTCGCTTGCAAAGCCTGCAAGTCTTTGTTGTAATTCTTCTATAGAAAATGTTTCAACTAAATATAAGCCAAGTTCAGTTCCGATACCTCTATACAAATCTTCAGCAAGCAAAGTATAAAGTTTATTCAAGCTGTCATCAGTATTTAAAACGAGCAGAGCCTGCGAACCGCTGAGTATGCCCATTGCGCCTAATTCTTTTCTCATTACGCTTTTTGATAAGTTATATATAGTCTGTGCGCTTTCTTGTTTTCTTGCGCTAGTATTACTTAATACGGTTAAAATTGATATTGCGGCAACTACACCTTTAGCATTATGAATTTCATCTTTATGTTGCTTCGTAGATGTAAAATAAGGCTTTCCGTTTGATACGACATCAGAAGCCATTTTATATAAGGCTTCTTCATCTTTGGGATAGTATCCGTCATTACTAATTACTTTATAAATAAAATCCATTACGGCAACTTTTTCTTTTATATCAAAATCAGACTCTTGATTTGGTGTTAAACTTAACTTTCCGCCATTTAAATAGCCTGTTTTTGTTCTTGTAGCTAAATTGTGAATTGCAGCGTGAAATAATGCAACTTTACTATATTTTTTGCCGTCATAATTTATAAAATCTTCTTTTTTGCCAAGATAATAATTGGCATCGTTTAAAACATCAAAATAAGTCTTTTTAGCAAATATTTTAACTAAGGCGTGGTAATCGCTATCATATTTAGTGATACTTTTTACATAAGTCCGGTAAGAAGCGGCTATATCTATATTATTTATATCTATTTTATTAGCTTTGGCATATTGTTCCATTGCTTTTCTATATTCTGTAGGATTTAAACCAATGACAGAAGCCCTTTCTTGTTCTTTTATTTGTTCTTCTGTTGCTAAAACAAGAGCGGCAGTTCCATTTCTATATTGATCTGATTGTGGTAAATTAACACCCGTGCTGCTGCTCTTAAAAGGCACGGTTTGGGCAAAAACTTCACTTGTTAAATTAAATACCATTACAAAAGTAACTAAAATAGATATTATTTCTTTCATAAACGCTCCTCTATATTTACACCTAACTAAATTATATCTTAATTTTTAAAAAAAACAAGGGCCTTTTAGTCCCATATTAAAATAGGCCAAAAGACCTATAAAAAAGGAACTACCTTTTTAGATAATTCCTTTTTAAAATAAGTTTTTACTTCAAACTAAGCCAAAACAGAGCGCCTCGTTTTGCGAGAATTTTGGAGATAGTTTTAATTTTGTTAGAAATGAGGTATACCTAGAGCGGGTGGCAACCCCGCGTATCCGAAATTTCTAAAAAATTAAAAATAGCCCAAAAGCCGAAGCAAATTACTTTCCAAGCATGGAAAGTAAAATACCCGCCACAACTGCTGAACCAATAACCCCTGCCACATTTGGCCCCATAGCGTGCATCAGCAAATAGTTTGTAGGGTGATATTCCTGCCCGACTTTGTTTGAAACCCTTGCTGCCATAGGCACAGCGGAAACACCGGCCGAGCCGATAAGCGGGTTAACTTTTTCTTTAGAAAAGATATTCATAATCTTTGCTAAAATTACACCTGAAGCAGAACCAACGCAGAAAGCCATTAAACCAAGCACAACAATAGCTAAGGTTTTAACTTGTAAAAACTTTTCCGCACCGAGTTTTGAGCCAACCGCAAGACCAAGCAAAATAGTAACGATATTGATAAGTTCATTTTGCATTGTTTTGCTTAAGCGGTCCACAACGCCGCATTCTTTAGCAAGATTACCGAACATCAACATACCGATTAAAGGTGTTGCATCAGGTATAAGCAAAGCGCACAAAATCAAAACAACAATAGGGAAAATGATTTTTTCTCTTTTTGAAACAGGTCTAAGTTGTTTCATTTCAATTTTGCGTTCTTTATCTGTTGTTAAAAGTTTCATTATCGGGGGTTGGATTATAGGCACAAGTGCCATATAAGAATAAGCCGCCACAGCAATAGCACCCAGCAAGTTAGGCGCAAGTTTTGAAGTTAAGAAAATCGCTGTCGGGCCGTCTGCACCGCCGATAATACCGATTGAGGCTGCTTCCTTTAAAGAAAAACTCATATCAGGTGAAATATTGCCAAGCATCAAAGCGCCAAACAAGGTAAAGAAAATACCAAACTGAGCCGCAGCACCTAAAAGCAAGGTCCTTGGGTTAGCAATAAGCGGGCCAAAATCAGTCATTGCGCCTACACCCATAAAAATAAGCAAGGGGAAAAGGCCTGATTCTATACCAAAAGTATAAACCTGCCCCAAAAAACCGCCGACAACTTGGGTTGTAACAACCCCGGTTGAAGGATCAGCTACGGAAACAGGCAAAGCCGCAATAGCCGCCACAGGTATATTGGAAAGTAAACCGCCAAAGCCGATAGGAATAAGCAAAAGCGGTTCAAATTTCTTTACAATACCGAGCCACAAAATAAACAAGCAAACAACAATCATCACCGCTTGTTGCCAAACGATATTATAAAGCCCTGTTGTATGCCAAAGATTTATCAAAGCATTTAATATATCCATTTTATCGCCTCTTATTTAATAGTTGCAATCAAAGTGCCTGTTTGCAAAGCGTCGCCGTTTTTAACAGCAAAGGAAACTTTCCCATCAGCAGTTGCTTTAATTTCGGTTTCCATTTTCATCGCTTCCATAACCATAATGGGCTGGGCGTTTTTAACACTTGCGCCATCGGCCACTAAAAGTTTCAAAACAACACCCGGCATAGGGGCTTTAACTTCAACTCCGCCGCCGACTGCAGTTTTAGCAGCACCGGCCACTTTCTTTAAACCTTCAACAATACTAAAGGCAAAAGTTTCGCCATTGATGGTTGCTTTATCGCCATTAATTTCAACGCCGTAATCTGTGCCATCAACGCTAATAGTATAAGCATTAGAGCCGGCTTTTACCGCGCTGGAAGCAGATTTCTTTTCAACTTGGCATTTTGCTTTGCCAAGCAAGAAGTCTAAACCTTTATTAACGCCGTTTGCCGCATCATTACAGGCAGCAACGATAAAGATATTTTCATCCGTTGTAGGCAAATTATTTTTTTCTAAGAGTTCTTTTGCCACTTTAACGCCTTTTGTAGGATCGGCATCATTTAACTCTAAAACGGTTTTTGTTGTGGGTTCTTTCTTCATATAAGCAGAAGCAAGTTTGACAAGTTCCGGATCGGGCTGGGCCGGTGTTTTGCCAAAATAACCAAGAATCATATTGGCATAACCATTTGAAAATCTTGTCCAAGGGCCTTCCGGGCTAAGAACATTTTGCATAGATTGCTGAATATAAAATTGGCTTACAGGTGTAACAGATGTGCCAAAACCGCCGCGGCGGACAACTTCTTCCATAGCGGCAAGTAATGCAGGGTATTTATCCATTTGATTCATTTCTCTAAGTTGGCGTGTTGCATTTGTCAAAGCACCACCCGGTAAAGGAGAAAACGGAATCATAGGTTCAACTCTCATAGCTTCGGGTTTTAAAACATAGTCTTTCATACAATCTTTCAAAACGCTTTCGGCCTTTCTGATTTTATCAATATCAATATCAAGGGTATAATCGCTGCCGCGTAAAGCATGCCACATAGAAATAATATCTGTTTGGCAAGTTCCGCCGCTTACAGGGGCCATAGATAAGTCAATACTATCAACACCGCCTTCAATAGCGGCTAAATAGCAGGCAATACCTGTGCCGGCTGTTTCGTGAGTATGGAAAACAACTTTAACTTCCGGCGGTAAAATCTTTTTTGCTCTTTTAATTGTTTCTCTAACGGTTTGCGGGGTGGAAGTGCCTGAAGCATCTTTAAAGCAAACGCTGTCAAACTCAATACCGCTTTTCATAATATTTTTTAAGACGCCTTCGTAAAATTCCGGGGTATGATATTTGCCTGTTTTATCCCAACCGGGGGCAAGGGACATCATTGTAACGGCTACTTCGTGTTTAAGGCCTGCTTCTTTAATACATTTACCGCTGTAAATAAGGTTATTTACATCATTTAAAGCGTCAAAGTTTCTAACTGTTGTAAGGCCGTGTTTTTTAAATGTTTGGGCGTGGAGTTTAATAACATCAGAAGGTTGTGAATTAAGACCGACAACATTAACCCCTCTAGCCAAACTTTGCAAATTAACTTCGGGGCCGACGGCTTTTCTAAAAGCGTCCATAACATCATAAGGGTTTTCATTATTAAACATCACGGCTGATTGGAAGGTTGCACCGCCGGCACTTTCAAAGTGCATAACACCTGCTTCTTTGGCGGCTACAACTGCGGGCAAGAAATCCTCGCTTCTAACTTTTGTGCCGTAAACTGATTGAAAGCCATCTCTAAAGGCTGTTAACATAAAATTTATCTTTTTCATTTTTTATAATTCTCCTATTTTGCAAAATGTTTAGCCAGCGCAATTGCTAAAACTTTCTTTATTTTATCGTCGCTGTTTTTTGTAATTGTTTGAACTTTGGCCACCGGTTCTGGGAAATATTTATTTAAAACTTTCACCACAACTGCCAAAATTTTCATAACAATAAGTAAGATTATCAGGAAGGAAAATACCATCCCCATACCCATAACCATTAACTCAAGACCTTTTTTAAGTAATTCCATACTTTTACTCCATATCACCTATATTTACAACTTTACTACCTATCAGCAGTTGCCCCTTATCATCTAGGCCGTGGCAAATGCCGCAAAAATCTTTATCGTCAACTACTATTTTTATTTCCTTGTTTACAAAAGGAAAGTTCTTTAAAAACTCATCTTTTATGGCTTTAAAACCCTGCTTGCATACTTGCGGATAATAAAAATTAAATTTATTTATAATTTCTTTTAAAATATCTTCTTTTTTTGCTTCTATACCGAGCATTTTTAAAGAAATTGCGGGTTTTGGGCTATCAATTTTATCTTGGCTGATATTTACGCCAACACCGATAATCACGCCGCCAAGTTCCCCCTTATTAAAAACTGCTTGGCTTAAAATGCCGCAAATTTTTTTGTTATTACACAAAATATCATTGGGCCATTTTAAAACTGCTTCTTTTGCGCCAAGTTCCTGCAAAGTTTTTAAGACGCTTAAAGCCATTGCCTGTGTTAAAGAACCTAAAAAATCAATTTTAAAATTTTGCGGTTTTACAACTAAACTAAAATAAAGCCCGCCGTCAGCGGAAAGCCAAATTCTTTCCTTTCTGCCCCTGCCTGCCGTT
>JAZKZM010000178.1:0-1399 GCA_045612685.1 Elusimicrobiaceae bacterium | reverse complement strand
ATCCCTGTTTTATGGGCGCGATTGTTTTAATAGGCGTGCTGATTTTTTGCAAAATTTCGTAAAGTTGCTGCGGGCTTGGCAAATAGCCGTGTTTATTCTTAAAACCCTGTGTTGCCAAAGCGGCAATACCTGTTAAATAGGCGCTTGAAAAGGAAGTGCCGCGGACCCAAACATAATCATTATTTAAGCCCAAAGTTTTAAGGCCCGAACCGGGTAAAATAAAATCTAAACCTTGGCCCCAATTTGAAAAATCGGAAATAGTTTTATCACTATCAATTGAACCGGCAGCAAAAACAAAATCATATTTTGCCGGATATAAAAGCCCTTGTCTGCCTTCATTGCCGCTGGCTGAAATTATGGTTATACCGCTTGAATAAACTTCGGCAAGTTTATTTTTTAATTCAAAATTATCTTGCTCAAGGCCATAACTTATATTTATAATACTTATTTTATTTTGGGGATTCTGGCGGTTATATTCCAAAATACTATCAAGAGCATTAATAATATAAGTGTTGTTTGTTGTTCCGCTTTCATCGGCAATTTTATAAGATTTCAAATTAACTCCGGGGGCAATACCTTTAAAATCATTACCTCTTTGCCCAACGATAATACCGGCAACGGCAGTGCCGTGGCCGCAAAAATCAAAGGGGTCCTGCTGGCCGGTAATATCCAAAATTTCAATATTTGCGCCGTCAAATTGCTTGTGCGCTTTTATGCCGGAATCTAAGATAGCCACTTGAACGCCGCTTCCGTCTAAAGTTAAATTCTTTGTATCTAAAACTTTTGTGGCCCATTCTTGCGGTGCGGGTGTATCAATAAAATTATTCCAATATATTACCCTATAATTGCCAGGTCTTGGCGCGGGAAGCGGTTTTTTAACAGCAGGTTTTATTTCTTTATTTAAAGGAACTTTACTCAAATTTTGTTCTTTTTGCAAAACCGGTTTTTGCGCTTGCTGCGCGGGAACAATTGCCGGTTTTGAAAGCGGAACTTTGACGGTTTCTTCATTTTGATAAGAAACGCTGGCAACGGAATTATTTTCTCTTTGATAAGAAACATTATTTGCCGGCTTTTGATAAACAATATTATTTGAAGAACTGCTAACAACAGGGCGTTGTTGAACTGCCACAGAATTTTGGCGCGCAGAATTTGTTGTTTTTACCAAAGCAGAATTTTGCGAAGATACTGAAGATGCTACTATTTTGCCGCCTCTACTTTGAGCAAAACAAAATAGCGGAAAAAATAAAATTAAAAAAAATATAAACTTTTTCATACAAAAATTGTAATATATAATTAGATAATAAACAAGGAGGATGTAAATGAAGAAGTTATTAGTAATGGCTGTTTTAGTTGCCACTTTAGGCCTTAGCGCAGCCGCAGAATCACCAGTCAAATTATC
>JAZKZM010000177.1:0-1878 GCA_045612685.1 Elusimicrobiaceae bacterium | reverse complement strand
CTATTGATACAATAGGAACAAATGCTTTAATGTTTGCTGCCGAAAGCGGATATACCGATATTGTTAAAACTTTGCTTGCTGCCGGTGCAAAAGTAAATACCATAAATAAATACGGGCAAACGGCCTTAATGTATGCAAGTCAAAACGGACACACCGATATAGTTAAAGTATTGCTTGATAGCGGCGCAAATGTTAATGCCATGAACACATACGGCGGAACTGCTTTAATGGCTGCCGCAGATAAAGGACTCACCGAAATTGTTAAAACCCTGCTTAATGCCGGCGCCAATGTTAATGCCGCAAATAAACAAGGCTATACATCGTTAATTGTTGCAGCAAAAAACGGCCATATAGATACTGTTAAAACTTTGCTTGCCGCTAAACCGGATATCAATGCAGCAGAAAAAACCGCCGGTTGGAATGCTTTAATCTTTGCAAGCCAACAAGGAAATAATGAAATGGTTAAACTTTTAATTGATGCCGGCGCAGATATATCAGCCACAAATAAATATAAATATGATGCTTTAATGATTGCAAGCATATTGGGAAATGAAGATATAGTAAAAACTTTAATTGCAGCTGGGGCCAATATAAATACTAAAGATGGACAAGGCAAAAGCGCTTTGCGTTGGGCTAGTGAGCGAGGCCACGATAATATTGTAAAAATCCTACTTGCCGCCGGTGCTAAAAAATAGGAGAAAAAATGAAACAAAAATATTTAATACTTCTTTCCGCCGCTTGTTTAATATTTGCGGCGTGTTCAAAAGCACCGCAAGAATCAGCGGAACAGTCCTCTCAGGTTAGGCAAGAACAAGCGCCTAAAGCCTATCAACCGCAAATAACCTTTGCCGATGCTATTAAACGAGGTGATGAACAAGCAGTTAAATACTATCTTGCGCAAGAAGAATCACCCAATCAAGTAGATGATAACGGCACTCCGTTAATAGTTCTTGCCGCCGCGCAAGATAATATGAAAATTTTCCAAGACTTACTTGCCGCCAAGGCCTTTATTGATACCACAAATGCTAATGGGGAAAATGCTTTGTGGACCGCCGTAAATAACGGCAATTACGATATAGCAGATTTGCTGATTATCCTCGGTGCGGATGTTAATACCGCAAACCAAGATAATATGACGCCTTTAATGGCAGCAAGCAAAAATGGTTATATTTTAAATGTGGAACAATTATTACAAAACGGGGCTGATATTAACGCCAAAAATAATCAAAATAAAACCGCGCTGGATTTGGCACAAGAACAGTTAAATAACTTAAAAGATACTGAAGATGCCCAAACTTACAAAGAAATTGTTTCTATGCTTAAAGCACAAGGCGAACCTCTTATTCCCGCCGCGGTTCAGGCAATAGCTGCAAGTGATATAAATACTTTTGAAGCCCTTGCCCCGCGTATTAAAACTCTGCCTCAAGAAAAACAGGCGCGGCTTTTATATATGGCTTCACAAGTATGTGCACCCGATACAACCCAAATTTGCCACCTTTCAAGCAATGGAAACGCAACAGAATTCCCTTGCATTAAAAATATTGTTTGTAATAAAGAAAATAATGCTCAAATTATCCGCACTTTAGTTAAAAACGGTGCGCCTTCAAATAGTGTAACGCTGAATTATGCCGGTGACTTATCCGATATTACAAAATTAGATATTTTCAGCGTTTCTTATAATTTGCAAAAATCTAACCCGGAACTTTTAAACGAAATTATGCCAAACTTAGATAAATGTATGCTCGCCCTTACCCAAATGAGCCACCCCAACCCCGACGAAGCAGACGACGGCTTATATGCAATTTATTGGACCGAAAATAAATGTTCTTTAAATAAAATGAACATTCTTGGCGCACAAGTTGTTAATAACAAGAAAAA
>JAZKZM010000176.1:0-1986 GCA_045612685.1 Elusimicrobiaceae bacterium | reverse complement strand
CGAACTTATAAACGCAGTAAAAGAGTATGAAGACAGGTGCCGCCACCAAGAAACATCGCCCACTTTATCAGGTTATTTACAGGAAGTTTCCTTAATCAGCGGCGCTGATGAAGGGGGGGGTGATAGCCAAAACGGCGCTGTCACCTTAATGACTGTTCACTTAGCAAAAGGGCTTGAGTTTCCTATAGTATTTGTAAGCGGACTTGAAGAAGGCCTTTTCCCCTTATCGGGCAAAGATGATGATGATATGGAAGAAGAACGTCGTTTATGCTATGTTGCAATGACGCGTGCTAAAAGCACTTTATATATGACTTATACTACAACACGCAGAATTTTCGGTAAAACTTATTCTAATCTTGCTTCGCGCTTTTTATTTGATAGCGGTTTAATTGAGCCTACTTCTTACACCGGCCCTATGGAAAGAAGCGAAATTGCGCCAAACCGCGGGCGCTTTAACCGCTGGACTTCAAATAACAGCGTTTCCTATAACAATGCTTCCAAATACAAAAAAACTTTTGAAGAATTTGGTATAGAACTTCAAAATCAATATGCCGAGGAAACTTACAGGCCAAGCAGCTCTTATCAGTCCGCGCAAAGCACGCAGGAACAAACACCTTCTGCAAGTGCGGCAAGCGGCGGTGCAAGAGTGGGCAGCCGCGTTAAACACGGCGTTTTTGGTATAGGTAAAATTGTTTCCTTAAGCGGCAGCGGTGAAGCCACAAAAATAACGGTTATTTTTACCAATGGCACAAAGCGCGTTTTTATGCTTAAATACGCCCCGCTTGAGATTTTACCTTAGAGAATTATATTTTATATTGATAGGAACTCCACCCGCTACCACTCCATTTTGGAGTAGTGCTGCCTGTTTCCTGCTGGCAAACGGCATTGCCAATGGCACTGTCGGTTTCGACAATACATCTCATATCATCAGGATTTGATACTCCTTGAGAACTAAATATTTGCATACCAATAATTATGCCATTTGTTGTAGCACAATTTGTAATTGTCAAAGTCGTAGTGCACGATACTCCATTAGGTAAATCCCAGGTGCTTTCATCATCATCATTTCTTTTTCCAGGTAAGGATATATCTAAATCTTCCACATTGGTCGTGTATCTTCCGTTTGCAAGATAAAAAACTTCTTGAGCATTTTTTATGCTTCGTGCCACATCTTTGACTGTAGAAAATCGGCTTTTTAAAACAGCTTTTTGGTATTGTGGCACAGCAATAGCCGCAAGTATGCCGATGATAAGAACAACTACAAGCAATTCAATTAAAGTAAAACCTTTTTGATTAAACATAATATTTTTCTCCTATTTTTTAGATATTTAAATTTTATTTTTTTTTTTTTGAAAAGCAAGCAAAAATTTCAGACGAGAAAAATAACCTTATTTCTATCGTAAAACAATTATTTTTTCATTTTTTAAAAGAAGTAAACGAATAAAAAAAGGGGAAAAATAGCATCTTCTTTTACTCGTCCATACTTTGTATAATATACTTATATGGCAATAGCAAATTTTCAAGAAATAGATAGAAGACAGCAAAAAAGATGGCAAGAAGCAAAACTTTTTACCTCTCCCCGTTTACCTAAAACGGGCAAGAAGTTTTATTGTTTGGATATGTTCCCTTACCCCTCAGGGCAAGGTTTACATGTCGGTCATCCGGAAGGTTATAGCGCCTCTGATATTCTTGTGCGCTATAAAAGAATGAACGGATATAGCGTTTTACACCCTATGGGTTGGGATGCTTTTGGTTTACCGGCGGAAAACTACGCAATCGCCACCGGCGTTCATCCAAGAATTACAACCCAAAAAAATATTGATAATTTTAGACGCCAAATCAAATCTTTCGGTATGGCTTATGACTGGGATAGAGAAATTGATACAACCGATCCCGAATATTATAAATGGACACAATGGATATTTTTACAGCTCTTTAAAATGGGCCTTGCCTATCAAAGCCATGTTCCTATAAATTGGTGTCCTT
>JAZKZM010000175.1:0-1019 GCA_045612685.1 Elusimicrobiaceae bacterium | reverse complement strand
GGCTATTATTGTAAAAACCAGTATTGTCGGCATTATAACAAATGTGCTGCTTGCAGCATTTAAGGCTACTGTGGGTTTACTTTCAAATTCTATTGCCATTATTTTAGATGCGGTAAATAATCTTTCTGATGCTCTTTCTTCCGTTATTACTATTATCGGCGCAAAGTTGGCAGGCAAACAGCCGAATAAAAAACATCCGCTTGGCTATGGGCGTATAGAATATTTAAGTTCTATGCTTGTATCGGCACTTGTTTTATATGCAGGTATTACGGCCCTAATAGAATCTATCAAAAAAATTATCCACCCCGAAGTAGCAAATTATTCTACGCTTACAATTATTATTTTAATTGTGGCTATTATTGTAAAACTTGTGCTGGGCAAATATGTTAAAACTAAAGGCGAGCAGGTTAACTCCGGCGCGCTTATTGCTTCCGGCTCGGATGCTTCTTTTGATGCCATATTATCTGCCTCGGTTTTGGCTTCAGCATTAATTTATTTATGGTTTAAAATTTCTTTAGAGGCTTATGTCGGTGTAATTATTTCTATTATGATTATCAAAGCCGGTATAGGTATGTTAAAAGAAACACTTAATGATATTTTAGGCCAACGCCCCGAAGCTGAGATTGTTAAACAAGTAAAAGAAATAATTCAAAAAGAACCGCTTGTTCATGGCGTATATGATGTATTGATTAACAATTACGGCCCAAATAAAAATTATGCTTCTTTACACCTGGAATTAGACGATACCCTTACGGTTGCCCAAGTGGATGAATTAACCCGCAAAATAGAAAATGGAGTTTTCCATAAAACAGGTATTATTTTGACAGGTGTGGGCGTATATGCCTATAATACCAGTAATGAAGAAATCGCCCATATCCGCAATACCATACAGCAAATTGTCCTCTCGCACGATTGGGCGCTTCAAATGCACGGGCTATATGTTGATACTGTTAAGAAAAAACTTCAGTTTGATGTGGTGCTTAGTTTTGATATAGAACGAAAAGAGGCTTTAAATACCT
>JAZKZM010000174.1:0-5459 GCA_045612685.1 Elusimicrobiaceae bacterium | reverse complement strand
TATGACAGCGACCCAAAAATTAATCCTAAAGCAAAATTAATTGCCAAAATAAAATACGAAGATGCTATTAAAAAAGGTCTTAAATTTATGGATACTGCTGCCCTTGCTTTATGCTTGGAAAATAAATTTAAACTTTGCGTTTTTAATTTACATAAAAAAGGCAATATCAAACTTGCCGCACAAGGCAAAAAAATCGGAACAATAATTTACTAAAATTAAACGAGGAAAAACAAAATGGAAAGTATTAATGAACTCTTAAACAAAACAAAACAAAATATGGCACAAGTGGCCCAAAAATTAAATAAAGATTTAGGCACTTTAAGAACCGGGCGCGCAAATCCCCAAATGGTAGAAAATGTCCGCGTGGAATATTACGGCGTTCCCACCCCCTTAAAAAATATGGCACTTTTAAATGTTGCAGATGCAAAAACTTTGGAAATTCAACCTTATGATATAAGCGCAATTAAAGAAGTTGAAAAAGCTTTACAACAAGCAGATTTAGGCGTTACTCCAATGAACGACGGCAAAATTATTAGAATCATTTTACCGCCGATGACAGAAGACCGCCGCAAAATGCTAACAAAAACTATTTCCAAAATGAGCGAAGATTATAAAGTTTCCGTCCGCAATGAAAGACGCGATATTTTGGAAAAACTTAAAAAAGCCCAAAAAGCAGGCGAAATTACCGAAGATGATTTAAAGAGATACGAAGTCCAAATCCAAAAAGATACGGACGCAACTATCGGCGAAATTGAAAAAATCGTCTCCGCAAAAGAAAAAGAAATAATGACAATCTAGTCTTATTTTATAAGGGTTTAGTTTGCCTTAAAAAGAGCGAACTAAACCCTTTTTAATTTATGAAAATACCAAAACATATTGCAATAATTATGGACGGCAACGGCCGCTGGGCAAAAGCAAAAAATTTGCCCCGCAGCAAAGGCCATGAAGAAGGCGCCAATTCCGTAGAAATAATTACCAAAGAAGCCAATAAATTAGGTGTTAAATACTTAACCCTTTATGCTTTTTCTACGGAAAACTGGGCGCGCCCCAAAACCGAAATTATTGCTTTAATGAATCTGCTTGAAAAAACTTTAGATAAATTTTTAAAAAACCCAGACAAAAATATAAAAATTATTTTTAGTTCAAGCCGCAAGAAACTACCTAAAAAAATCCTTGCAAAAATGGACCAGGTAGAAAAAGAATCCGCCAAAAATAAAGGCATTACCTTAAACCTTGCCATAGATTATGGCGCAAGGCAGGAAATTTTGGAAGCAATTTCAAAATTGCAAGAAAAAAATTTAAAACCGACAAAAGCCAATTTTGAAAAATGCCTTTATAATAATTTACCTGACCCAGATTTAATTATAAGAACATCCGGCGAACAACGCTTATCAAACTTTCTTTTATGGCAAGCTGCCTATAGCGAGTTTTACTTTACCAAAACCCTTTGGCCCGATTTCAGAGCAAAAGAATTGCTTGCCGCTATAGAAGATTTTAACAAACGCCAAAGACGCTTTGGCGCATAAACCGCTATCCTATTTAAGTCTTAATTTAATATAATATAAATATATGAACTTTCAAGATATTATCCATACATTAGAAAATTATTGGAAAAAACAAGGCTGCCTTATCGTGCAACCTTATGATTTGGAAAAAGGGGCAGGCACTTTTAACCCTGCAACTTTTTTTGGCTCTCTTACAGAAAAGCCGACAAGCTGCTGCTATGTTGAACCCAGCAGAAGACCTGCCGACGGCAGATATGGCGATAACCCAAACCGCCTTGGCAAATTTCATCAATTTCAGGTTATTTTAAAACCGGCGCCGGCAAATGTGCAAAAACTTTATTTAGATTCTTTAAAAGCACTTGACCTTGACCCCAAAAAACATGATGTTCGTTGGATTGAAGATGATTGGCAATCCCCCACATTAGGTGCAAGCGGTGTCGGCTGGGAAGTTTGGCTAGACGGTATGGAAATTACACAATTTACCTATTTCCAAATTATGGCCGGATACACTTTAAAACCAATAACCGCAGAAATTACTTACGGCTTAGAAAGAATTGCAATGTTTAGCCAAAAGAAAGATAATGTTTTTGATGTTATGTGGAATGATACTACAACTTATGGCGAAATGGTAAAAGAAAGCGAAAGGCAATTTTCCCACTACCATTTTGAACAGGCCGATATTGAAAACTTGCGCCGCTATGTAGCCGAAAATGAAGAAGAATGCAAAAAACTTTGTAAACTCGGTCTTTATTTACCGGCTTATGACTGTGCTATGAAAGTTTCCCACTATTTTAATATTTTAGAAGCGCGCGGAGCTATTTCCGTTTCAGACAGAACAAATATTATAACGAAAATCCGCTCACTAGCTAAACTTTGCGCGCAGGAATATGTAAAAGCAAATACCCCGGAAGAAAAACTATGAATAAAACAGCCCTTTTAGCAATAGAAACAGAACACTTGCCCGCGCGCTTTTTATTTGGCGCGCTTGAGCAATTAAAAAATAATACGGAAAATATTTTAAAAGAACATAATTTGGAATATTCCGCCGTAAACACTTTTGGCACTTACAGAAGACTCGTTGTTGAAATTAAAGAACTTGCCGCAAAAGCAGCCGATATACAAAAAGAAGTCAAAGGCCCCCCCGCCGCTTTACTTAAAGATAAAGACGGCAACTTTACAAAACAGGCCGAGGGTTTTGCCCAAAAAAACGGTTTAAAAGTGCAAGATTTAGTTATAGTAGAAACTCCTAAAGGTCCTTTCCTTTATGCAAAATGTGTCGTAAAAGGACAGGAAACAAAAAATCTTTTACCGCAAATTTTTGAAAATATTATCAGAAGTCTTGTTTTCCCTAAAAATATGGTATGGGAAGATTCTTGCTTACATTTTGCCCGCCCTATCAGAAATATCGTTGCTTTATATGGCGATAAATTAATCAAATTTGAAATTGCCGGTGTCCAAAGCACAAAAACAAGTTTGCCTATGCTTTCTTTCGGCGTAAAACCGGTTAAAATAGATAAGCCGGAAGATTATATTCCCGCTTTAAAAAATCTTGAACAACCGATACTTGCCGATATTGAAGAAAGAAAACAAACCTTAATAAAATCTTTAAATTCTATTGCCGCAAAACTAGGTTATCAGGCAGATTTAGACGAAGATTTAATAAATGAAACTATTTCTTTTACCGAGCACCCTGTTGTTTTAAGCGGCGATATGGATATTAAATTTTTAAAATTGCCTAAAGAACTTATTACCAATGTGTTTAAAAAACAACTTAGAATGTTCCCTGTTGTTGATAAAAACGGCAATTTGCAACCCCATTTTATCGCTGTGAGAGATGGCGTGAGCGTAAACCAAGATGAAGTTAGGCACGGATTTAAAAATGTTATGACAGCGCGCTTAACCGATGCTGTTTTTTTCTTTGAAAACGATATCAAAACCGGTCTTGATAAAATGGCCCAAAAACTTGCCACTATCAACTTTATTGACGGCCTTGGTAATATGTCCGAAAAAACAAAAAGAGTTGAAGAACTTTCTTTGTTTATTGCCGAAAATATGCCAAAAGAAACAAAAGAGCATATACAAAAAGCCGCAAAATATTGCTATGCCGATTTAGCAAGCAGCGTTGTTTATGAATTTAGCGAATTGCAAGGTTATATGGGCGGCGTTTACGCACAAAAAGAAAACTTTTCTAAAGAAAGCGCAACTGCTATAGGCGAGTTTTATTTGCCTTTAAGCGCCTCTTCCGCTTTGCCAAAAACCTTGTGTGGCGCAGTGGTTAGTTTAGCCGGTAAACTTGATTCTTTAGCTGCTAACTTTGCCGCAGGCCAAGTGCCAAGCGGCAGCCAAGATCCTTTTGCTTTAAGAAGGCAAGCCATGGGTGCTGTTAGAATTATTTTAGATAAAAATATTGCTATACCATTAAACGAACTTATCAACAAAGCAATATCACTTTTACCTAAAATTGAAAACTCAAGAACCTCTGAACTTTTTGATTTTATGTGGCAAAGATTTGCTCTTTTACTTGAACAAGAGCAAATTACACCTGATGTAATAGAAGCAATTAAACCTTTAAAAAATAAAACTTTAAGCGAACTTGTAATTATTGCAAAAGCACTTAATAATGCAAAAAACAGCCAAGCGCTAATGCAAGCCGCCCAAGCAACAAAAAGAATTTCCAATATCTTAAAAAAAGTTGAAGAAAAAACTTTTGGTGAAGTAAAGGAAAATCTTTTCTCTTGCAATCAGGAAAAAGTTTTATATAATACCCTAAAGGGTATTAATAATAAAATGTTAGGTAAAAAACCTGAACAGGAAGCAAATTACAAAGAAATTTTTAATTTATTTTCAACTTTGGCAAATCCATTGGAAGATTTCTTTAGAGAAGTTATGGTTAATGTGCCGCAAATTGAAATAAAAAACAACCGCTTATCTTTGCTTCGCGCTATTCAGATTTTACTGTCTGAACAAATAGCAGATTTAAGCAAATTACAAATGAAATAAGGAGAAATTATGCCAAATAAAAACTTAAAAAAAGGTTTTACTTTAGTTGAAATGTTAGTAGTGGTTTTAATGCTGGGTATTTTAGCCGGTATGGCAACCGTCGGATATTTTACAACTTTGGAAAAATCAAGAGCAAGAGAAGCTATTAATATTTTACGCCACTGGCAAGCAGCAAGAGCAATTTATTTTGCCGAAGCTGAAAATACCGCCGCTATTGAGAGCGACCCAAACGCAACTCTTACAAGATTGCAAATTGACTCCAATATAACAAACAACAAATATTTTACCTGCACTCCGCAGACATCTTCTATTGTCTGCACAAGAAATAATAATAACTTTTCCATAGTAGCAAATGATTCACATTTATACTGCTGTTGGAGTGGTGTAAATAACACCTCATCAGAAAAACTCTGCACAAATTTATCAGGCCCTACTAATACTATACAAGGGCAAAGTGGCCTTCCCGCAAACAATACTTGTGTAGAAATTATTGAATAAATAATAAAAAAATTTAAAGCGCGCTAATTTTATTAAATAGCGCGCTTTTTTATTTGATGGTAAAGCGTTCCTGCCTTATAGGAACTGCGGACAAACGGCCCGGCTAAAACACCTTTAAAACCTATAGAATAAGCATAAGCGCTCAGTTCATCATAATAGTCTTGTGTCGGATAACTTTGCACTTCAAGATGCTCTTTCGTCGGTGCTAAATATTGGCCTAAAGTTAATATATCGCAATCAACTTTACGCAAATCTCTAAAAACTTCTTTTAATTCTTCTTTTGTTTCACCAAGACCAAGCATTAAACTGCTTTTAGTCAAAATATCAGGCATAAAATCTTTGGCATTTTTTAAAAGATTTAAAGAACGCTCATAACTAGCGCCAACGCGAACTTTTTTATAAAGAGAAGGCACCGTTTCCATATTATGGCCAAGAACTTCGGGCCTTGCTTCAAGC
>JAZKZM010000173.1:0-2408 GCA_045612685.1 Elusimicrobiaceae bacterium | reverse complement strand
TGCACAAAATGTTTTAAACGCTATAAAACAAAAGATACCGATTTTAGTGTTGAGTTGCCAAGTTGTTCTTGCGGCGGTATTTTGAAGCCGGATTTTGTTTTTTACGGGGAAGGCATAAACCCGCAGGTTTATCAAGAGTCTTTAGCCCTTGCTTTACAAAGTGATGTTATGTTTGTTGTAGGCACTTCGGGCGAAGTTATGCCCGCTTGTTCTTTGCCGATGGTAGCAAAACAGCAAAACGGGGCTATAATTATTGAAGTTAATACCCTGCCTTCTGCTTATACAAATACTTTAAGTGATTACTATTTTGAACAGAAAGCCGGTGATTTTTTTGGCGAAATTTCTAAAAGATTTGAATAATATTTATATAAAATATCTCAATTTTGTATAGCCTAGGACTTTAGGCCCAGATATAATTAGGTCCTTTGCCCCTTGAAAAAAGGCACTTTATGAGCTAATATATATTTAGAAGTTATACAAGGAGATAACATGAAAACGCTTTTCCCCGTTGTAATTAAACGAAGTATCAAAGTTATTTTTAATAAGGCCTTGTGCTTAAATATGGCCTTAATAATGTTATTTAATTTAACAAGCCCCGTATTAGCAGCCAGCAACCAAAATAAACAAGAAGAAGAAAGACTTTTCCAAGAATTAAATCAAGAATTGCAGGCGCAGTATGCCAAAAAACAGGTGTCATCTCCTTTACAAAATGCTTTTGACCTTTGTGTAAAAAATAATAATAAATCTGCTTGTGATAAATATATCGCCGAAGTGAACAAAATGTTTACCAGCACCGCTGAGGAAACTTCAAAAGGTAAAGAAGTAAAAGAAGAAGTTTTTACCCCCCTATCTCACAAAGAATATATTAAAGAATTAAAGGCCGAACTTCAAAAAGATTTTGAAGATAATATGCGCGAAATTCATCAAGAACACGCAAAACAAATGCAACTTGTTGAACAGCAATATAAAAATGTGACACTTAACTCTCCGGAATATTCTAATTATATGTTTGCCAAAACTTCCGTCAATAAATGGCAGGATGAAAGCATACAATCTTTAAAAAATTGGCAAAAAGAAGTTTTAGCAAGCAGCGAAAATCTTTATAATGAATATTTGCAAGAATTTGAAGCAAGCGTGCAACAATATAAAAATGATAAAGAGGCAGCCTTAACGGAATTTCTTAGAGAACTTGCCGAAGATACTATGGCTGTTTATAATAAGGCTTCTGATAAATCAAAATTAAAATTAGTTCCCGTTTTTGTATATTTGCTTTCTATGGAAAGCACAAAAGCAAATCTTTTTACCAGCAATCAAAAAAGCGAACTTTATAAGTTTTTTAATAGGGTTATTTCCCCAAGTGATAAATCAAATCCTTGCCGCTTTCATTCAAGACAAAGAAATTCTAATGAATTTGGCGTTTATAATGCCTGGCAAGACCATTTAAAGCGTATGGAAGAAGAGACACAGGGCACGATTTCTGCAAGAGACCAAGTGGCAGCGCAAACCCGCGGTTATGAACAAAGAATTTCTAATGATTTAAGGGCTCCTATAACAGAACTTGCCGACGAGGGCGCTTGCCACGCGGCTATGAGTGCTTTGACAGGCCTTTCTTACTTCAAAAGTTGGGATATGAGCCAGGTCGCTATGTTTATGAGCAAAAATGCTATGGAAACTATGGCTTCGGAAGTATTGCTTATGGGCACACAAACTTTGATTGAAACAAACAGACTTGATGCTTTAACTATTCTTGCCCAATATATGGTTGATATGGAAATGACCTATGAAAAAGAGGACGATTTAAAATTAAAAGAAGCCATTTTCTTTGACGGAAGATTTTATAAAACGCCTTATATGGCTTCCCGCTACAGCGAGCAAGACGGCGGCGGTGATGTTTGGCAAGATATAGCAAAAATGCTTGTTAATCAAAAGAGCGTAACCAGCAAACAAATTCAGGAGCAAATTCTTGACCGTGCAGTTTCCTTTAGCGTAGGCAACGGAAAGATAAGATTTAATCACAATTTACCTTTTGTTTATGGCTTGCTTTTATATAATCCAAAATTAATTGATAATTTTGTTCCCTCAAGCGCTCTTGCTTTTAATAGCGATAAATATTTATATAAAGGTAAGATTGTCTATTTCCAATATAATGATGAAAAAGTTGACCTCTATATAAAAGAACAAGGCAATGCACCTTTTTACTTGGGTGATAATGTAAGAATTGAGGATGCCGCAAATAATATTTCCCGCTCGGTCGGTGAAGTTAGAAAAGAGGCTTGGGCCAAATATTTAAATAATTTAGCTAGTAAAAGAGCGGACTATTTTAAATATTTTAGAGAACAACGCGGCGGCTTAAAGCCCAGCGCCGTTTTTGCTGAAGCCTTTTACAGAGCAGATTTTGTAGATTTAAC
>JAZKZM010000172.1:0-5319 GCA_045612685.1 Elusimicrobiaceae bacterium | reverse complement strand
GTTTTACCTACACCAGGATCGCCAATTAAAATAGGATTATTTTTTGTTCTTCTTGCAAGGATTTGGGTTAAGCGTTCAATTTCTTCTTCTCTGCCGATAACAGGGTCAAGTTTGCCTTCGCGTGCAAGTTGTGTTAAATTGCGGGAATGTTCATCAAGTGTCGGTGTGGCAGAGGTTTCTTGCTTTTTTTCCATAGAAGATAAAGTTGCTTTCTTTTTTTCTTTTTCTTCTTTAAATTCTCTTTCCTGTTCGGAAATTGTTTTTAAAACTAAAGCGCGGATAAGGTCTTCTGTTATATTAAAATTCTGCAAAATTTTTGCGCCGACACCTTCTTGTTCTGCGGCTAGTCCAAGCAGCAAATGTTCCGTATTAATAAAAACGCTGTTTAAAATTTGCGCTTCTTCAAAAGAGCGTTCCAAAACTCTTTTTGACCTTGCGGTAAAAGGTATTTCACTTGGGATAGAAACGCTGTCGCCTCTTCCTACAAGTTGTTCAATAGCATTAATAATTTTTGGTGCTTCAAGCCCTAAATTATATAAGATAGCATAAGAAATTTCGCCTTCTGCTTTGGCAAGTCCAAGTAAAAGATGTTCTGTTCCCACATAATCGTGATTTAATTTTTTTGCTTCTTGTTGTGCAATTAAAACTGCTTTTTGTGCGCCGGGGCTAAATCTTAACATAATAAAATCCTTTAAGTAAAAAAATTGTTTACTTATATTATAATAAATAATAAGGCCTTTAAGTTTTTATTTTTAAACTTTACTTATTATTTAAAAATACTTTTTATAAATGCTATACTAAAATTATAGGTAATTTTTGCCTATATACAAATTTAATCTGTTTTTGGGACCGCGTGAAGAATGCGGAGAGCTTTTGAGAAATCAAAGGCATACTTATCCCCCAAAAACAGCTCGTTTGAGGTATATTGAAATTAGGCCTGATCTCCTAACTTTAATATACCGAATGTTTGCCGTTCGTTTGAACGGCAAACTACGGCTGTTATATTTGGGTTAGGATAAGTAGCTCAAATATGGTAGCCGTTTTTTTATGTCTAAAATATATTTCTTGTTAATTATTTGTTTATTTTTATCTGCCTGCGTAAATACAAATAATTTTAAAAATGTAAAATTAATTTCCGTCTATGACGGCGACACTTTTAAAGTTAATCTTAATTGTAAAAAAGCTGTTTTTTGTAAGCAGATATACGTGCGGGTCAAAGGCATTGATACACCGGAAATAAAAACACAAAATATTCGCCAAAAAGAAAAAGCCCTTGCCGCAAAAGAATTTACAAAGCAACTTTTATCCAGAGGAAATATTACTTTAGAAAATTGCAAAAGGGATAAATATTTTCGTTTACTTTGTGATGTTTTTATCAAAGATAAAAAAGAAGAAATAAACCTAGCAGAGCAACTTTTGTTATTTAATTTAGCTTCAAAATATTACGGCAAAACAAAAACTGAATTTTAAATAAATAAAATAAATATCAAAAGCTAAGAATAAATTTTCGTAAGTCCGTTATAATATGATATTATATTAAATATATGGAACAAAATTTTGAATCTATTATCGGACTTGAAATACACGTCCAACTTAATACTGAAAGTAAAATGTTTTGCTCTTGCCCCAGCGGAGCAAAAAAGAACCTTGCCCCTAACACTGCTTTATGCCCTGTTTGTAGCGGCCAGCCCGGGGCTTTACCCGTTCTTAATAAAAAAGCTGTTGAACTTGCCATAAAAGCAGGTTTCGGTTTTAATGCACAAATAAATAAAGAATCTGTTTTTGCGCGCAAAAATTATTTTTATCCTGATTTGCCAAAAGGTTATCAAATTTCCCAAGATGATAAACCGATTATCGGCAAAGGTTATATAGAAATTAAAGATGCTTCAGGTAATACAAAAAAAATCGGTATTACCCGCGCCCATCTTGAAGAAGACGCCGGCAAAAGTATGCACGAAGCAAGTGATTCACTTGTTGATTTAAACAGAAGCGGCGTTCCTTTGCTTGAAATCGTAGGCGAGCCGGATTTAAGAAGCCCGCAAGAGGCTTATGATTATTTAACAAATTTGCGTTCTTTACTTTCTTGGCTTGATATTTCAAATTGCGATATGGAAAAAGGCGAGTTAAGGGTTGATGTTAATGTTTCAGTCCGTCCTGTAGGTCAAGAAAAATTCGGCACCAGAATGGAAATAAAAAATCTTAACTCTTTTAAAGCAGTAAAAGATGCTTTGACTTATGAAATAAAGCGCCAAATTGCAGCCGTTAAAGCGGGGGAAACTTTGCACCAACAAACTATGCTTTGGGATGAAGCCGCAGGCCAAACCAAAGTTATGCGCAGTAAAGAAACCGCGCAGGAATATCGCTATTTCCCCGAACCTGATTTAAAACCTTTAATCTTGACGGAAGAACAAATTTCACAAGTGCGTGCTTCTATGCCAATGCTTCCTTGCCAAAAGAGAGAATATTTTGAAAAGGAACTTGGCCTGACTCCTTATGATGCGACTTTGATTACAAAGAGCCGCCAAATTACGGAATATTTTGAAAAAGTTTTATCCTTCGGTGTTCCGGCAAAGCAGGCTTCAAATTGGATAGGTTCTGATTTGCTAGGTGCTTTAAATGCTGCCGGTAAAGAAATTGAGGATAGCCCCTTGCCTCCAAGTGAAATTGCTGCCTTGATTAAGTTTATACAAGAAGGCAAAATTTCTATTAAAATGGCTAGAGAGATTTTTCCTAAAGCCTTTAATGAAAATAAAAAAATTGCCGATCTTGTTAAAGGTTTAGGCCAAACCCAAATTAATGATGAAGCCCAAATAGAAGCCTGGGCAAGGCAAGCCATTGAGGCTAACCCTAAAGCCGTTGCCGATTATAAAAGCGGCAACACAAAAGCGATAGGTGCTATGGTTGGTATGGTTATGAAACTTTCAAAAGGTAAAGCAAACCCTGCCATAATAAATAAAATACTTGTTCGTTTAATGAGTTAATTTTGTAGAATAAATTTATGAGAAAATTATTTTTAACTTTTGTTTTATGTTTATTTAGTTTTTCTGCCGGTGCTTTTGAAATATCGGAAGGCTTTACTTATAGTAAAGACTTTTGGCAAAACAGTGTCGGAATATCTCAAGAATTAAATTATATGTTTAATGTCGGGCTGAATTTTGATATAACCGAGCATGATGATATTTCTAACCATATATATACTTTTAGCCTTCCTTTAATGTTCCGCACGGAAAGACTTGGCATTTATTTAAGGCCCTTTATCGTGCCGGATAATGCTAATGATGCCAGTGCCTACGGTGCAAAAGCATCACTTACTTTAAATATAAAACAAGATGAAGTTGATAATTCTTCTTCAAGTTTATTTTTAGCAGTAGGTTTTGCAAACCAAAATGCTTATGTAACTAAAAGCGACCTTTCCACCAAAAAAGAAGATTTTAAACAACTTTCTTATGAGGGCGGTTTGCTCTTTGATTATTTCAATATTTACTTTTTTGAGATTTCCGGCAATGTTTTTGATTATGTTTCCGGCATAAGTGATGTTGAAAATGTGGCCGGTGTTTTAGACCAGCAAAATATTGCTTCTTTAGATACTTTAAATTATGTTTTAAATTTACCTAAGTCCTCAGTTGGTGCTAAAATTAAATGGAATTCCGAGGCAAGCCAAAGTTTAAGCACAATTTCTTATAGATATATAGAATTTAAAGAGCATGATATCTGCGCACAGCATTCTGTGATGTTTTCAACTTTTATTATGTTGAAGTATAATTTATATGTTAATTTGGCCTATAATCATATTTTTGTTCAATCTCAAAAGGATAAAGATATTTTTAAAGGGGCAATATCTTTAAAGTTTTAACAGGGGATGATATTTATGTCAGAAGAAACAAAACCACAAATAGCAAAAGATCCGGCATCAAAATTGCTTGCCTTAGTTTCTCATAAATTAAAAACACCGTTATCTATTATAAACGGATATAGCGAAACTATTTTATCCACAATGCAACCGGGGGAAATGTCATCCTTTAATATACAAGCCTTACGCAATATCAGTAAGCAAGGCCAAAAGATGGCTTTATTGGTAGATAGGCTTGTTCACTTTTCTTCAATTACCGAGATAAAAGAAACGGATTTAAAACTTGAACCGATAAATTTATATCCTATTTTAACGGAAGTTGCTACAAAATGCGCTTTTAGAGATGATGCCGTTTCTATCAATTCTTCCGAAGAAACAATGCGCCGCAAAGGGCCAAGTATAGAGATAAAATGTCCGGAAGATACTACAATTACTGTAGATAAAAATTTGTTTATTATAGCTTTAGAAGAGTTGCTTGATAACAGTATTAAGTTCAACAATAATATGAATAAGCGCTTAAAACTTTTTTATTATGAAGAAAACGGCCAAGATGTTGTTGCTATTGCCGATAACGGCGTAGGTATAAAAGAAGAAGATTTGCATAAAATTTTTGAAACTTTTTACCAAGTAGATGATTTTTTTACAGGACAAATAGAAGGCTGGGGCCTTGGCCTTGCTTTGGTAAAAAGAATTATTGCTTTGCATAAAGGGCATATTGCTATGCGTTCCCAATATGGTATAGGCACGATAATTTCTTTGAAATTTCCAAAAGTGCAAGAAAAATGATTTGGCAAAAAAAGGGGAAACAAATGGCGGAGCAAAAAAATAATATTTCCAAAAATGCGGAACGAAAAAATATTCCCGAAGTTTATCGTAAGATTAATACAATTTGTTTAATTGTTCTTGCCGCGGTAAGTTTAACTATTGCACTTGCTTATACAAAAACAATTTTGATACCTTTGGTAATTTCCGTTTTTATTTTTACTATGGTATCGCCTATTATGCGTTATATTCGCGTAAAGTTCAAATTGCCCAAATGGATATCAATGTTAATCGGCGGCGCTTTGGTAATTGTTCCTTTGATTTTTGTTTCAATTTTTATTATTCAATCTATAAGTAATTTTTTAAAAGTTATTTCCAGTTATCAGCAAAATATAACAGATTTACTTACACAAGTGGGTGATTTTTTTGCTAAAAACAAAATCCCTGTTTCTCAAGAGTTTTTTGAGTTTGATACTCTTTCCAAAATTATCAGTATTGATTACGGCGCAACTATTATGAAAAATATTAGTGGTATTACGATAAAGATTTTTTCCGGCACAATGTTTGTAATCCTCTTTTTATTCTTCTTATTTATCAGCGGCAGCCGCACAAAAATAACAAATCCTTTAATAAAAGAAATCCAAAATAAAATTTCTGCTTATTTGTTTATTCATATAATAATGTCTATTATAACAGGTATTTGTGTG
>JAZKZM010000171.1:0-2466 GCA_045612685.1 Elusimicrobiaceae bacterium | reverse complement strand
CTTTCGCCTTTAATATTTTTCTTGCTCAGTTGTCCGTTTTCTTTTGTGATAACTAAAAAAGCGGGCAGGGCAGGCGCTATGGTGGCAAGTCTTGGTTTTATTTTCGGTTATTTCGGATTACTTTATTTTGGCTCAAGTCTTGGTGAAAAAATAACTTATGCTCCGCTTGCTTTTTGTGTTCCGCTTTTGCCGGTTTTAGTCGGTTTAATTGCCGGTATTTATTTATGGAGGAAGAAACTTTCTAATTAATATGTTATCAAAATATATTGCACGCAAATTTTGGGGACCTTTTTTATTTACCTTGTGTATTTTTTCTTTACTTATTTTTTTAGGTGATAGTATTGAAAAAATGCGCTGGATAAATGCTTATGATACAACTATCCGCCTTGTGTTAAAATATTCGCTTTTATCAATGCCTTCTTGGCTTGTGATGATTTTGCCTGTTTGCTGCCTTTTAAGCGGTTTATTTGTAATTTCCGATATGATTTCTAACGGCGAATGGACTGCCTGCCTTGCCGGCGGTTTTAGCGTGCGCCAAATTTTTAAACCGATTTTTGCTTGTATTTTGCTTGTTGCTTTATGCGGTTTTTTAACGCAGGAATTTGTTATACCAAACCTAAGTAAAAAGGCCGAGCTTACGCTGCAACGCAAAATCCGCGGCAAAAAAGATTGGCAGTTTAATGTGCAAAGGGATGTTACTTTACGCCTGGATGATAAACGCATTTTGTTTGCCAAATCAGTTCACCCAGAGCAAGGCCTTATGCAAGGTATGTTTATTGATATTTACGATAATAATTGGGGTATTTCCAAACAAATCAATGCCAAAAATTTCCGCTGGAACGAGCAAGAAAAAACTTGGGTTTTTGAAGATGGTTTTATAAGAACTTTCGGCGAAGGTTCAAGCATTACTAAAGAAGAACCTTTTGAAAAACTTGCTTCTGATTTTTATATTCCGCCGGACCAAATTGCCGTTGGCAAAATCAAACCTTCTTATTTAAATATTAAAGATTTATTTAACCGCGTAAAATTTTTAAAGGCAAGCGGCTTAACTTATTTTCAAGAGTTAACTTTTATTAATACCAAACTTGCAGCACCCTTTGCCACAATAATTATGTGCCTTTTGGGTTTACCTTTTGCTATTGCTTTAAAACGCTCAAGCAAATTAATAAATATTATTCTTGCGCTTTGTATCGGCTTTGGTTTTTGGTGGGTAGTTTCCTTAATGACTTCCGCCGGAGAAAGCGGTATGATAAATCCTTTTGTTGCCGGTTGGTCGCCGGTAATACTTTTCTTTATAGTAATCTGCTTTGAATTTAAATATCTAAAAATTTAGTTTTTGCGGCAGCTTTTACATTTATAGTGCGTTGTTCGTCGCTCACATATGCGGGGCTGCCGCCCGCTCGGGATAAGCTTCACTCCTCACGCCTTCTCTAAATGCAAAATCTTTGCAAAACGATTTGTTCTGTTTCTAACTAGGGGAAAAAATAATAAAACACTTTTGCAAAAAGTGTAGCACAAAAAATTGCTTTTGCAAAGCAAAAGCCAGCGGGCATTTTTAAACGAAGAATCGCTAAAAGAGTTGCTTATTTTTTTTTTTTTGCTAAACTACTTTTGTTAAGTTTAATCAAAACAAAAGGAGTTAGTATGAAAAATAAAGCATTTACGCTTATAGAAGTTTTAGTCGTTGTTTTAATTATTGGTATCTTAGCTGCAATTGCTGTTCCGCAATATCAAAAAGCAGTATTAAAAGCAGACTTACATAGAGGTATTTCTTTAGTTGAAAGTTTATATCAAGCCCAGCAGGCCTATTTTTTAGCCCATGGTGATTTTGCCGCAGATATTGACGATCTTGATATTACTATTCCAAAAGATGATTCTTGTACCAAAATTAATAATTATTATGATTGTGATTATGGCAGAATTTATTGGGATTCAACATCTGTTCAATTTCAAACTAAACCAGGTACCATAATTTCTTCTAAAAAGATAGCATATACCCATTATATGCGAGATAAAGATATGTTTGAAGCAGGTAAAAGATATTGTTTTGCCAAACCTGATGCAAAAGATATTTGCATAAATCTTGGAGGAAATTTTTTAGATGAAAGTGATTATTGGGCATATTATGAACTAAAATAAAATTTTACTCTTTAGTGGCGCAAAGGGCGTAAACTTCCCTTGCGCCTGCCTTTTTTAGAACTTTTGCGCACTCTTCTAAAGTAGCGGTTGTGGTGCAAACATCATCAATCAAAATTATTGCCTTTTTCTTTATTCCTTTTGGGTCGGAGCAGATAAAGGCTTCTTTTATATTTTCGGCTCTTTCCTTTTTAGTTAACTTTGTTTGGCTTTTAGTGTTTTTTATACGCTTAAGAGCAGTTAAAACAGGAATATCGGCAAGGGGGCTTAACTCGCGCGCTAAAACTTCGGCCTGATTAAATCCGCGTTTCTTTAGACGCTTTTTATGTA
>JAZKZM010000170.1:0-2693 GCA_045612685.1 Elusimicrobiaceae bacterium | reverse complement strand
TATTCTTTACAGTGTTGATGATAAGGATGTTCTGCCGTCAGCTTTTGTCAGCGAGTATGAAAATGTTGATTTAGGCGGAAAAGCAAATAAGATTGTTTACTATAAGCTTACTGATGACGGTTGGGAAATAATATATGATATTATGGCAGCATACGGTGGCTTTACTAAAGAAGTTGATGTATTTAGTGATACGGGAGAATTATTGTCAGACCAATTCTCTTCCTTGATGTTCATCGGAATTATCATTGTAATTTTGCTTCTTGCATCTTCTGAAAAAATAATTTGTTTAGCCATACTATTTTATACTCCTTTATTTACCCCAAAATACCAAGAATTTCATCTTGGTGCATAATTAAATATTTTTCTTCGTCAAGTTTGATTTCGGTGCCGCTGTATTTGCCATAAAGCACTTTATCGCCGACTTTTACATCCATAGGTAATCTTTCGCCTTTTTTATTTAATGCGCCGGGACCTACAGCAACGACTTTGCCTTCCATAGGTTTTTCTTTTGCGCTATCGGGGATGATAATACCCCCTCGGACAACTTCCTTAGGTTCAATGGGATTTATAATTACTCTATCGCCTAAGGGTTTAATTTTAATATTAGCCATTTTTTATCCTCCTAAAAAACTATAATTGGCAATTAATGCCTCTTACTGCTAATTTAGCATTATTTTTTATTTTTGTCAATCTATTTGTTTGATTGCTAATTATCTGGTTAATTATCTGCCCGTCGTAAAACGGGAAAATAAAGTTTGAAGAAAAGTCTTTTCTTTTGGCTCTACAATTTTGATAACAACGCAAGAAACATTATCTTTGCCGTCATTACGCGCGGCAGTTGTTACAATTTCCTGCGCAATTTTGCCAGCAGACATATTTTTTTTAATAATTTCTTCTATGCCTGCATCATTAAGGCCTTTGTTGACCCCGTCGGAGCAGAGCATATAAATATCGCCGATACGCGGTTCAATTAAAATAGCATCACAAATAGAATCGGCCTTTAGACCAAGGGCTTTTGTCAAGATATTTTGTATGCGGGATTTTTCGGCTTCCTCTTTAGTCATAAGACCTTTTTGAACTTGCTCCATAACATAGGAGTGGTCTTCTGACACTTGAGAAAGGGCATTATTTCTATAAAGGTAAATTCTGCTATCGCCGATATGAACGGCAGCGCAGTTGCTGTTATCTTCAAAATAAAGTGCGCTTAAAGTTGTGCCCATACCGCGTCTTTTATAATTTTCGCTTGCAAGAGTAAAAATTTTTGCATTGGCAATAAAACCGGCATATAAAACTTTACGGCAAATAAGCGGAAGTTTCGGCTCAAAATCAACGGGAATATTTATTTTTTTATCTTTTAAATCACACAAAGTTTGGCGCAAAATACTAACTGCTATATTGCTGGCAACTTCCCCGCTGTTATGCCCGCCCATACCGTCAGCAACAGCACCAAGGCAAAGCTCCGGCGCAATTAAAACGCTATCTTCGTTTTTTTCTCTTATTTTACCTATATCGCTATAGGATGCTAGTTCTATATCAAAGTCCATTTTTCCTCTTTATAAGCAAAAACTTCTATAATATACGCAATCAAGCCATATATAATCAAAGATACTATTATTAACATAACAGAGCCGTTCTTTTGATAGTCTTTTAAAGAATCAAACGGCTGTTTTATTGAATAGCGCCATAAAATATTATCCACTAATTCCGGTGTGATATTTTTTGTTGAATCAATTTTATAAAGCAATTCGCGAGGTTCTTCATCTAAAGTAATAATCATAGAATTAGCACTTGGTTGTTCTTTATTATCAGATTTTTGGCGTTCAAGATCAGTATTAACTGTGGAAGTATTATCATTAAAAGCTTTGGCAGAATATTCTTCCGTTATTTCTGCAAGCAAAGTTTTATCTTCCAATTTATTTTTTAAATAGTAAAAATTACCGCTTACCTGATATAAGAACACCGCTGCTATAGCTGCCACAAAAAACATAGCACTTAACATACGCATAAAGGAGCTATTGTTAAACAATAAACTTACACACGCAGCCGAACATAAGGCAAACAAAACATAGAAAATCATCACACTTAAAGGCCCTATCATAGAGTGCACAGGATCGGCAAATTTATATATCAACATAAAACTGGCCATAAATAATAAAATTGAAATTATCTTAAACGGCAAAGATAAAGTTTCTTTCTCGTTTAATTTTATTGCTATAGCACCAAAAAGGAAAGAATATATAAGCAAGCTGGCTTGAGCATCAAAAGCAATTGTAGATGCACTTTGAGCTAAATCAAAAACACCTGTTATATAAGATATTGCCGCTACAGCAATAATTACCAAAACAGATTTCTTTATCAATTTAAAGAAAGCCATTAAAACAAGTAAAGCAATAAATATAAATACAATAGATATCATTAATGTGTTTTGAGAAAAGAACAAAGGATCTATTAAAGCTTTTGATAAAAGCAATAAGATATTGTTTTCCGGCTCCATTTGGGCATTAAAAGCCGATACTAAAGAACCGAATTTTAAAAATAAAGCAGCCGCGCTAATCAACATAAAGCCCACTAAAGCGACTGAAATAGCACTCTTTTTTATAAAGGAATGCAAAGTTCTCAAATAAGATGTAGAAGGTGTGGTTAAAGTGGCACCGCGATTAATCTTGAATGAACTTGGCTTAGCTTCGCCAACT